>QIHU01000618.1 GCA_003231035.1 Acidobacteriota bacterium | reverse complement strand
GTGTCCGGGGCGATTTCCGCCAGCGCCGTAACTTCGTCTTCGAGGAGACCCTCTTCGATACCGTAGGAAAGAAAACGGCGGCTGGTGATCTGGTTCAGACCGCGCGAGCATCCGAGCCACACATTGGACTCGCGATCCAACAGGAAGGCGGTCAACCCCGCGCCCACCATGCCGCTCTCCGCCCCCAAGCGAAGCTGTTCGCCCTGCGACCGATCCAAGAGCCAGCCATCCATGCTCGAACCAAAGAAGATGCCGCCCTTGTCGTCCACGCCAATCACCGCATCGCCGCCAGTCCCCGGGATCTGCAAGCCGCTACGGATGACTTCTAGTTTTCGCGAAGAGAGACTTAGAGCTCCCACCCAGTCCGTACCCACCATCCACAAGAGATCGCCTTGGCTCTTGGAGCGTTGCAGAGAAAGTGCACGAACGGGAGCGGATAGTCGAGGCGACAGTTTACCGAGATCACAGTTCGCCCTGCCGCCTTGAAGAACACACAAACCGGCGCTACCGGCGATGAAGACTTCCTCGCCGTACGACTCCAGCGCATACACGGGCGACGGAATCAGCCCTTCTTCTAGCCCCAGACGCACCCAACGCCCAGCGCGCAACAGATAGAGAGCATGGGTGGTACCGACCACCACTTGATCAGCATTCTCACCCACCGAGACCGCAACTGCCGTCACCGTCTCGCCCGGCGCGAAACGAAGGTTGTCACTGGAAGGAACGGCCGTCCACTCATGGTTATCGAAGCGGACCAATTTGGGCGGAACCTCGGCGGCGGCAGCCCAGATCGCACCCCGCGGATCCCGCGTCAGAACGACTAGCTCGCGCGCATTGATCCCTGCAACCTGCGGGTACTCTTGGGTTTGACGACCGTCAAAGGAGGCCAACCCACCCCGAGTCAGGACCCACAGCCGCCCATTGGTGTCTTGCGCCAATCCTCGAACCCTCGAGCTGGGCAGACCGTCCGATTCGGTCAGCCACTCGGTGTGCAAGCGCTGGGCAACTGCCCACTTGGGCGCGAGGACCGCTACCAAGCAGAACAAGACCAGTGGGAGGCGCCCGATAGGATCTAGAGCGCGCGATGGAAAAGGTACGCGTGCCAACTCTCTCTCGAAATGAAAAGACGGAGGAAACCAGTTCGAACCTGGCCCTCGCGGCGGAATAGAAAAAATCGCTTCTTGGCGACACTCTAGCGCCTCGAAGCCGCCCTTTCAATCGTGGAGCCATCTCCAGCCAGGCCATCGAGGTCAACTCGACCCGTCTAGCAGCCGTCTGTTAGCTCGGATTCGCCTCCATTTCCGGGGCTGGTAACTGATAGATCGCCTCGAAGTCATGGTGAATTTGGGCGAAGGCCTTGAGCACTTCGCGGTCAAAGTGGCGCGGCATGGTCCGACCGTCACCGACGAGCAAGACTTTGCAGGTTTGCCGATGAGTTCGTGCTTCCCGATGGGGACGCCCGTTGCGCAACGCATCGTACTGGTCCACCACCGCCACCACCCGTGCCGCCAGCGGAATTTCCTCATCCAGCAGGCCGCGCGGGTAGCCCGTGCCGTCCCAGCGCTCATGGTGATTCAGGGCCAGCGAGGAGGCCATCTTGACCATCGGCGAATCCGAACCACCGAGGAGGGTTCCGCCCACGATCGTGTGTCGCTGGACAAGTCGCCACTCCTGCGGATTCAGCGGCCCGCCCTTGCGCAGGATCTCCGCTGGCACTCCCAGGTTGCCAATGTCGCGCAGGGAGGCCGCGGCGGCGATCATTCCAGCGGCCAAGTTGTCGATTCCGAGTTGGCGCGCCAGAAGGAATGTCGAGATCCGAACCGGTTCCGAGTTGGCGACGCTATTCTGGCCCGCCCAGACCTCTAGTTGCTGGATCAGTTCCAGGTAGCACCGCTCATGGTCGGCGGCATCCTGCCGCAGGGCGCCTACCGAAGCCCAGATCGCGGCAGCCAAAGGGGGCCGAGAAGGCACGACGGTCCGCTCCAGTCGCGGCCCCCCCGTCGCGGAGGATTCCGCCTTCCCGGCCCGCCACCCGCGCTCACCAGGGGCACTACATCCACGTCTCAAAGGCGAGCTACCGGTAAGTCTGCGCTCTGTCAGCATGGTACGACTCTACGCTGAGCAAGCGAGGTGGAAGAAGAGGGAAATGGCTTAGGCCGTCGTCGGCGCGTAGGACGAAATCAGCTCCAAGTTCGTCCTACGTCAAAGGGTCTCTAGGTCTCTAGAGCAACTCTTCGACCGCCGAGCGTTCCTCGCGCAACTCGGCCTCGGTGGCAGCCTTTCGCTCGCGGCTGAAGGCATCTATCTCGAGATCTTGAACGATCGAGTACTGCCCGTTCTGGCAAGTGCACGGGTAGGAGTAGATCACCCCTTCACCCACTCCGTAGCTGCCATCGGCGGCCACCGCCATACTGACCCAATCCCCCTCCGGGGTACCCACGACCCAAGTGCGAACATGGTCGATCGCCGCCGAGGCCGCCGAGGCCGCCGAGGAGGCACCGCGCGCCTTGATGATCGCCGCACCCCGCTTTTGCACCGTCGGAATAAAGGTATCGCGAACCCAGTTCTGCTCGACCACTTCCCCGGCCGGTCGACCACCCACGGTGGCGTGGCTGAGATCTGGATACTGAGTCGAAGAGTGGTTTCCCCAAATGGTCATGCGCTCGATCTGGGTCGAGTGTTTTCTCCGCTAATTGGCTGATCGCGCGATTGTGATCGAGGCGGGTCATGGCGGTGAACTGTCGCCGATCCAGCCGAGGAGCATTGGAGGCAGCGATCAGCGCGTTCGTGTTCGCCGGGTTGCCGACCACCAGCACTCGAACATCGGCCGAGGCTCGGTCGTTGATCGCCTTGCCCTGTGGACCGAAGATCTTGCCGTTGGCACCCAGCAGATCCTTGCGTTCCATGCCCGCACCCCGCGGCCTTGCTCCCACCAGGAGGGCGAAATCCGCGGCATCGAACCCTTCGTCGAGGCTGGAAGTGGCCACGGTGCCGGCGA
>QIHU01000523.1 GCA_003231035.1 Acidobacteriota bacterium | reverse complement strand
TGTCTCGATGTCAGGCAATTTACATGAAAGTCATGAAAATTAGACGCGTAGGGGGTTGCGATTCGGGGGGGATGTTGCGCACTGCCGCCTTGCGCGGTCTCCCAAGGTTGTACGGCCCGATTGCCGCGAGTTCGCGGATGGGGTCACGGGCTCAGCGCCCCGAGGTGCTCCATCTGTTCGGGCAGCACCCAGAGGGGGATAGGGCCCGACTCTGACGCCTTGAGCGACATGTGGAGAGGATTAGCGAAGAGGAAGGAGTCGCGGATCTCGAACAGGGTCACCGAGATTCGGTCATCATCGCCGCCCTCCCTCCCTCCGAAGCCAAAGGCCAAGAAGTGCGAACCCTTCCGGGGTTGAACTTCGTCGGTCCGTCGAGGGCACATCTGTCTGCCTCCAAACCCAGGTTCGTCGCCGGGTTCCTTGAGGTAGACGAATAACTGACCTGGAGTCGCGATCCCGTCGGTATCCCGCAGGACTTCGCCGACCTCGAATTGAATCAGAGTCACTGGTGTTCCTATGCCTGGCGACCAACCTGGAACGATATTGCGGACTATTCCGGTGACGACCAGTCTGCGCCGTCTCAGCATCTGAGACAAGCTCAGCCGCTCGGGTGGGTAGGGCAAGGGGACAAAACCAAAAGGTCCTGGAATGCAGCCCTCGGGCGTCTCTAGTTGGAAAGCCAGAAACGCTCTCAGCTGGTCCTGCTGCGCCTCCGTCATCGGTAGGTGAGAGAGATCCACCGTTTCCGGAGTGGTGAGATTGAGGTCGCCGATCAGGTCCAGTGGGATGAAGATGGGGTCTTGCTGCTCTTCGTCAGCCCACAGGATGCGCAGGTAGTCGGGATTCATGGAGCCTTCCGTTTCGTTGCCTTCCTGTGCTGATAGCGCGAGGGCCGTGGTGGCGGCGAGGAGGCAGATCCTGAGGGCTGCGGTGAGTTTCTTCATGGACCGCTCCTTGTCTCGTAGGGTTAGATGATCGGGAGTATCGATGGAAGCATGGGAGGGGAGGAGCGCTCAACTCGCGGTCGACTTACGCGTCTGCTCTGCCTTGGCTTGAGTTGTTGAGTTAGCACCTGCTCAGGACACCTGGTCAGATCAGCTCATCGAGGCCTTCCAATGTGAATTCGGCCATTCGAGTTACCCAGTGATGACTGCTTCCTGGGAGAAGGGTCAAGCTACGCTCTAGGCACCTGCGCGCACCAGAAGGCGTGCCCGTTGTGGCTAGCGTAACTCCCTTGAGAAACAGGACAGCACCGGTCATGCCGTTGTCCCCTGCCACCTCGCAGTAGATCAGGGCGGCATTTACCTCAGTAAGACAAGCTTCGATGTTGGCTTGTTGCCAGTACAACTGTGCACGGGCCATACCAATGCGAGCCGCCAATGCTGGGTTGCTTCGGCCGGTAGTGGCGAGTGATTCTGCCACTTTGAGGTAGAGGTCAACGTTAGCAAGACGGTCGTTGAACAGGTTCTCTTCGGCTGTGGCCATCCACATGGCTGATTGCTCGTTGAGTACAAATAGGAGGTCGGGTTCTTGATCCGGCAGTCGGCTAGTCAAGGCAAGAGCAGTTTGGGCGAGGGAACTGGCTGAGAACAAGTGGCGTGCGCGTAGCGCTGAGGCGAGGTCAATCAACGCGAAAATGAGATCTGGCGTTACTTCGGAGCCAGGGCGCAGCGCGGTCAGGAAGCGCTCACGCGGGGGAAGGGCAATGAGCTGTTCGAGCGCTTCGCAGGTTAGAGGATGTGAGAACTCGATGAATCTCGCCCAACCAGGTTTCAGCTGGTTTGCCAAATCGTGGCCCGATCGGTCCTGGGTGCACTGAGCTGCTAGCAGGCTGGCCGTCGTTGCCCTCTTAGGAAACGAGATATCAGCACTGCGACTCTTACAGTGGCGCCCGGGTTCAGTGGCTAGGGGCAGCCGATAGCACTCCTCAAGTTCCCCCAGGAGCATCTGCCACTTACTCATCGGAGAATGCGGGTTGGTGGAAGTAGTGGTCGGAAGCGCTTGCCAGACCTGCGAATGTTCGAGGGTCTGCCTGCTCGCGACGGAATCGCTGAGCTTGGGTGAGCTGGACTTGAAAAGTAGGGCTGAGTTCCATGGTGCTCCTTGATTGAAGTGATGAGTATATCCATACTATGATCGCTCGCGCAACCAATCATCGTTGGTCGGGTGGTTCAGGAATCGAGGTGAGGTCGAAGTTTCCCGTAGGGCTCTGACTACTACCGCTACTCGCGCGCGATAGAGTTCGCTGGTGGGTAAGGCAAACCAAGATCCAAGAGTCAGCGTCGTCTGCGAGACTGTTCGCCAGTTACTGGCGGAGAAAAAGACACAGCAGAGCGAGATTGAGGTGCGGGTTGGATGGAGCAAGCGCTACCTCTCTCAGCTGCTCAACGGGCACGTACGCATCAATTTTCACCACTTGTTTCTCATTGGCGACGCTCTAGAAATTGAACCGACTCGGCTCTTCTCGCGGGTGGCTCGGAACTTCGGTGAGTCAAAGAAGCGAGGGGGCGGAAGCGGTGATTTGAGGTCTGAGGAGTTCACAGGCTTGCGACAGAGTCGCCAAGGAGCGGGTTTTCCAGTTTCGCTACCCAAAGAGCAGAGGAGTCAGGTCGACAACTGTCCTAGTGAGGCCAGGAAAGAAGACAGCTTCCCAAGCTTGGACGAGCTGCAACAAGTGCCTTCGGTCGTGGTGCCAGTTGGCAAACCTGCAGAGACTCTCGAGTGCCAACCGATTCTGGCCTGGCTCGATAATCTCGCCGCTTCTGAACGAGTCGCGGCG
>QIHU01000676.1 GCA_003231035.1 Acidobacteriota bacterium | reverse complement strand
TTGTGCATCGCCTTGAAGACGATCCGGTCGAGGTCTCCGCGCAGCCGTTGGCGCAGTTGTCGTCGCGAAGAGGATCGGGCGAGGGTGGCGTTGCTTCCCTCCTTCAGCACGATAGCGCTGGGCCGGGTGGGTTGTTGGTGGAGGACCTCTTGGATCAGCGCGTCGGTGGAGCGTTCGCCACGGCGAAACGGCGCTTGGTCGGCGAGTAGCAAGTAGAGCAAGGCAGCAAGTAGAGCAAGGCACCGAGGCTGTAGACGTCGGTGGCGGTGGTCACGCGATGGCCGGAGAGTTGCTCCGGGCTCGACCAGGCGGGGGTGGCGATGCGCAGTTCGCGCAGGGTTCGGGTCGGGCCACTGCCGGTACCCGGATCGAGAACTTGGGCGATGCCGAAGTCGAGCAGAGTGGGTGTTCCATCGTCGGCGACCAGGATGTTCTCGGGTTTGAGATCGCGATGGACGATCAGGCTCTGGTGAGCGGCGTGCACCGTTTGGCAGACCGCGCGAAAGAGCTGGAGCCTCTCGGTCAGACCGAGTTCCTGGTCTTTACAGTAGCGATGGATCGCCGCTCCCCGGGCCAGTTCCATCACGAAGTAGGGCAGGCCGTCGTCGGTGGTGCCGCCATCGTGGATCCGTGCGATGTTGGGATGGTTGAGGCTGCCCAGGATTCGCCGCTCCCGCTGGAAGCGCTCAAGGATGTCGACCGTGTCGAGGCCGCGCTTGAGGATCTTCACGGCGACTTCGTGGTCGAACAGGCCGTCGGTGCGCTCGGCGCGATAGACCTCTCCCATCCCTCCCTGGCCCAGCCATTCGACCAGACGGTAGACGCCGACCTCTTCCCCGACCCGCCGCTCGGGTTCGCGGCCGGCGAGCAGGTCGAAGGCCGGCCGTTCGATGAAGGACTCGACCTCGTTTTCCGCGGCGAGGTAGTAGAGAACTTCGTCGCGAAGCTCGGCGTCCGAGCCGCACCGCAGGTCGAGGAATCGAGGGCGTTCGCTCGGTTGGAGGTCGAGGGCGTCGAGAAGGATGTCTTTGATGTGGGGCCAGCGGTCCGTGGTCATACCATCGCTCGGTGAAAGGCCGTGCACCGGTGCCGCGTCCTTCATAGGGGTCAACCGGTGGCGGCGCTCAAGTTGGCCGGTTTGTCGGTCAACTTGCGGTAGAGCCAGAACTTGGCGGCGCGCCACTCTCGCTTGATGGTCGACGGCGAGATGGCCAGCACTCGACTGATTTCCTCGACGGTCAGTCCCACGAAGAAACGCAAAGAGACGATCTCGGCTTGTCGAGGATCAATTTCCGCTAGCTGGTCGAGGACCTCGTTGAGCGCCACGAAGTCGATCTCCGCTTCGCTGGCGAGCCCGAGGACTTCGTGGATCGGCAGGTGAACCGCATCGTTGCCTCGCTTCAGGGCGGCGCTACCGCGAGCGTGGTCGACCAGCACGTGGCGCATCAGTTTGGAGGCGAAGCCGAAGAACTGGCGCCGATTTTCCCAGCGCAGGTTCCCTTCCCCGAAGAGGCGAAGGTAGACCTCGTTGACCAAGGCGGTGGGTTGCAGCGTGTGGGTCTCGGACTCCCGGCGAAAATAGAAGGTCGCCATCGCGTGGAGATCGTCGTAGACAAGCGGGATCAGACCATCGAGCGCGGTCAGATCACCCGCGCTCCACGATTGAAGTAGCTGCGTTACGTCAGCATCTGTGTACATCGGGAAGAGGACCATACCACTAAAGTGCTAAGCGCAGGGCTCTGGGCCGCTAGCAGTGCCGATGCAAGGTTGTAGTCCAGAACCCGACAGGATTGGTCGCTCGCTCAGCTGCTCGGTCGGCGCAAAGTGACGCGCAGCGTCTGCGCGGTCCACGCCACGGTGCGTGGGCTAGGGCCCGCTTGAACCTCCCGGTGGCCGTTGCTGAGGATGGAGGCGAGTGCCTCGCTCAGCCTCGTTTCCGTTCCTTGCGCTAGCCGGTGAGCGGTGCGCAGACTGCCTTGCAAGAGAAGACTCAAGTCGGTGGGCTCTTCGCTTACGAAGATCTTGAGGAACTCGTCTCCACTCCACGGTGTGGCGCCGGGATCGTCGTAAGGGAGGGTCTCTGGAATCTCGAAGGAGCGCTCGTCGCCATGCCGTTGTCCGACGATGATTTCCTTGCCGGGAGCGAGCGGTTCGGTCGCTCCAGCCAGCGGATAGAGCAGAGAGATTCCCCCTCCGACCCCAAGATCGATGACGAAGGGGTGGACGGGCTTGGGCGCCCGATTGGTCAGGCTTAGGCAGAAACCCTCACCGTGATCGAAGCGAAAGCGGCCGTCATGGAGTTCTCCGGCATCAATCCAGAGCCCTTCGGGGTTGCGTTGCAATAGCTGAACATCGACTTGACTGTCGAGCGAGTTCGGGCGGGCGTTGGCCAGGGCGCGTAGGCGCCGAGCACGGGCCAGCTTCTCAAGATTCTCCACGGTCTTGGCTCGCGTCAAAGGGTCGCTCAGGAGGTGGACGGGAGTGACGACACGGTCTTGCCGATCGAGGACAGCACAGAGCGGCTG
The DNA here is from genome assembly GCA_003231035.1 of Acidobacteriota bacterium. Lineage (GTDB taxonomy): Bacteria > Acidobacteriota > Thermoanaerobaculia > Multivoradales > SZUA-115 > SZUA-115. Next base: position 3,125 of record QIHU01000676.1, on the reverse strand, counting down.
GGCGATTGGACCCAACGACTGGGCGAGATCCGTTGTGCTCGGCCTACGCCGTGGAGAGAGAACCGCGACGCGCAGCTCGGCTTGCGACGGATCGAGAGCCAGGCGCAGCGCCGGCGCCCGGTCGATCGCCGCGGCCAGCGTTGCGCGCCATGCCGAGTGTTGCGGTGGCACTTCGAGAGCGATCGACAGGGTTGAAGGGGCGAGGCTGCGCTCCTCCTCGATCAGGCGACAGCCGACGCAAACCTGAGTGAGGTCGCTACCCGGCAATATCGCGGCGTCGCTGCGCCCACCGCTCACCAAGAGCACCCGGGCGCGGCCGATCGGTGGAGCGCGGGTGTGGATATCGCCCAAATGCTGCCAGGGGTCACGTCTTGGATCGCCCCGGCGGCGATCACCAGACGCTCCTGGGTACAGGCTGAGACGAGTGCCTCACGGCGTGGACCTTGCTCCTGAACCCGGAAGAGCTGGCGATGGATCGCTCCTTCGATCTGAGGGTGTTGATCGTCGAATCGACCTTGCACGGCCTGGGTTAGGAGTGGCAACAGTTCACGGTAGGTGGCTTCGGCGACGGCCGGAAGAGCTTGCAGCAAAGCGGCGGTCAGCGCGCCGTGGTGCAACCGAACGCCTTGTTCGCGCAGGGTGATCTCTCGCGCTTTCTCGTTTCTCTGGCAGGCGGCGATCAAGGTGTAGGCTGAAGAGGCGGTAAGCCAGCCGCTCTCGTTGGGTCGGGGTAACTGGCGGTCTTCTTCGGACCAGGGGAAGTGCTCGTAGGATGCATTTCGATCGTCTGAGAAGACAGTACGCACCCTCCCCAGGTGGGCACCACTCTGATCGCGAGGCAAGGTGCCCGCGTGGCAGCAGTCGAGAATCAGGGTGATCCTCGGGGTCTTCGCCGAGAGATGGCGCAACCAGGCGTAGAGTTCCGATCCACTAATGTCGCGGTTCGGCGAGGTGCTCCCGTGGCTGCTGTCATACGGTACGAGGACGTTCTCCCAGCGATCGCCGCGATACGGATTGTCTCCACGGCGCCTTCGTGAGCCGTGTCCGCTGTAGTGGACCAGGACGCTGTCACCCTTTTGCGTTCGATCGAGAAGACGACCGAACGCCGCGATCATCCCGGCTCGCGTGGCCGCTGAGTTGGTGAGTGTCTCGACCGAAGTGTCGGGAAAATCGAACTGTCCGCGCAGCATTGCCTCGAGACTCTCAACATCGTTCACCGCACCGTCCAGTTGGCACTTGGGAGGGAAGTGAGGGTACTGGTTGATCCCGATAAGCAGCGCCCTCTTCGGTCGCTTCGAAGAGGGCGAGGGTAGCGAGGATTCCTGAGTCGAGACAGCACTCATGCTCAGGTCCGTGCGAGCCGCTCGCGCAAGATCGCTTCGACCCAAGCCGTCGGGTTGAGCGATTCGGCCGCCGCCGCGGTATGTACCGAGCGCGCCAGCTCAGGGCTGAGCCAGAAGGCGTTGCCGGAGGATTCGCTGCGCTGGGGTGGCCGTGCCCCGCGCCCGCGCGATGTGGATTCAGGGTCGAGTGCGCTCTCGCCGCGCAGGTAGACGGCCGGATCGCCGAGGATGATGAAATTGCGGGCGTCGTGATGCGCCGTCCACTGTGCGGCGAGGCTCTCTGTGTCGACCTCCTCACGGCGTCGCAACAGGTCGAGGAGGTCGGCTAGATGGGCGGCGATGGCGGAGTAGCGCCGGTGCAGAGCCCGCATCGCGTGGCCGAGACGGTGGCCGTCCAAGAGCTGTTTGAGGCTGTTCTCCAAGCTGCGAACGGCATCGGTCTCCCGGTAGGCCAAGGTCCAAGAGAAAGACAAAGTCCAACCGCGATCGACGTGGGCCACCACCGCCAAGGCACCTTCGCGCAGCATCGCTTGCGGCAAGGCGGCGATGAACGGCTGCTGGGTCAGCTGTTTGGCTGGCGGGAGCGAATCCGACCCCGCCTCTGAAAGGCCCTGTTGCGGATAGTTGTCCTCGACCGGCGTGCCGGCTCCGTAGCAGGAGAAGAGGAAGGCGATCATCCCGTGGAGAGAGCTGGGTTGGCGTTCGCTGGATCGGTTCTCACTGGACCCCATCAGGCTGGTCTGTGCAATGTCGCTGGCGCAGAAGTAGCGGTCCGCCAGGGGGGTTTGCTTTTCGTGCTGGCAGTAGAGGGCGCCTTGGAAGCGCTTTTGGTGAGGGTTGTCCAGGTGCAGGGGTAGGCCGTGCGCCGCCACCAGGGCGAGGGAGGGGGTCTCGGAACCGCCGAGCACGCGGGCAAAGCCCTCTTTGCTGGCTAGCTCCCCCTGCCGAGTTTCGATCTTCCAAGCGGATCGGCTCGGCCGGTCGGAGACGAAGGTCTCTAGCCGATCGGCGATCGGCTCGACGAGATGGGTCTTTAAGACCTGGGTCGCCCGGTCGCCGCTGTCCACGGAGAGGATGGAGACTGTCTTGGGCCGTTGGACACCCTGGGTCTCCGCTTCGACCACCGCCTGCGCCCAACGCCGGTAGTTGGCGAACGAACTCTCGGTGGTCTCATCGAAGGCGATCCGGCCGACCGCGTGGTTGATCGACAGGAGATATTGCAACTCGAATGGAATGCGCTCCGGTCCGCCGACGATCAGCAAGTAGTAGGGCAACTTGGTGGGGTCGATGACCCCGGGAGAGAGTTCGAGATCTTCCCAGAGGTACTTCTCGACCGACTCGCCGGGGTAGACCAGGTCGTCGCGAAACAGGGTGCCTGCTTGCTCCTCTCGGCGCTTCAGAAGGGGGCGCAGCAGATCGAGGTATTCCTTGGTCATCCCTCTAGGGGTGATCACCCCCCAGCCGGTCTGTGACAGATCGTGCGGATCGAGCTCGTCGGGAAGCTCTCGCACTCTTTGCTGGTGCGACAGGTGTTCGTCAGGTTGACTATGGGCCAGGGAGCAAGTCTCGACTTCCTCTAGTTTGGTGTCGCCGAGGAGCCCTTCCGTCGCCAGGAGCGCTTCGCCGAAGTCGGGTGGGCAAGGCAAGTCCAGGATCATTGGGTCGTCGTCTTCGTCCCGTGTGGTGTTCGCCGCTTCGAACGAATCGCCGTACTCGAATTCTCTCGACCGCTGGGCCTTGGGAGTGTGCCTACGCTCCCAAGAGAGGGCCTCCATCAGTTCT
>QIHU01000178.1 GCA_003231035.1 Acidobacteriota bacterium | reverse complement strand
CGCCGGCCGTTGGAATCGGGACCCCGGATCTTCGAACAAGACATCAATACCTACTTTGGCAGCCTCAGCTTGGAAGGCAAGGTCCAAACCGAGAGTCGCACCTTCCGGTGGGACGTGAATGCTAGCTATGGTGACAACCGTGGCTTCCAGCAGAAGTTCGGTGCCCACAACATCGCGCGTTTAGCCGTTGCCTTGGGCGATCCGGCGGTCTGTGCCGCCACGCCGAACTGCGTTCCCTTCAACTTCTTCGGCGGCCAGGGTCCCGATGGAACCGGCTCGATTACCCAAGAGATGCTCAACTTCATTGGCTTCGTCCAGCGTGACTTCAGTGAACAGACGCTGACCGACATCTCCGGCAATATCACCGGCGACCTCTTTACCTTGCCCACCGGCACCGTCGCTTTCGCCGCGGGCGTCGAGTATCGCGAGCACGACGGCTCGTTCCAGCCGGATCCGATCGCCGCCAACGGTGAGACAGCGGGCATTCCTTCCGGACCGACCGCGGGCGGCTTCGACGTCACCGAGTACTACGGTGAGCTGAATGTGCCGCTCGTCTTCGATGCCGCGGGCGTCGATTACCTCGAACTCAGCTTGGCGGCTCGCGTTTCGGACTACAGCACTTTCGGTAGCGAGGGCACTTACAAAGCGGGTGTTCTGTGGCGGCCGGTCAGCGATCTGTCGCTGCGCGGTTCCAGTTCGAGCGGTATTCGCGCTCCGGGAATCGGTGAGCTCTTCGGCGGCGCCGCCCGCGAGGACTTCACCTTCCTCGATCCCTGCGCCGACGTTTTCGGCGTGCTCGGTTCGGCCAACGGTGGCCGCGACACGGCGCAGTCGGCGACCACCATCGCCAACTGTGCCTCCTTGGGGATTCCCACCAACCTCGCTCAGCGCAACCCGCAGCTGTCGGCGATTTCCGCTGGCAACAGGAACCTGATCGCCGAGACTTCGGACAACGTTTCGCTGGGTGTCGTCTACAGCCCGTCTTGGGTGGAGGGCTCGAACTGGGTCGACGGGCTGACCTTCTCGCTCGACTTCTACGACCTCACCATCGACGACGCGGTGCAAGGGCGCGACCCCGGAGATATCATCGCCGCCTGTGTGAACACCCTGGATCCTTTCTTCTGCAACGCTGTCGAGCGTACGGCTTCCGGCAATGTCAACCTGGTCGACAATCAGTTGCAAAACATCGGTTCGATCGAGGCCTCGGGATTTGACTTCGGTCTGCGCTACTCCGGCCCTGAGACTCGGATCGGCACCTTCGATTTCAATACCAACGCGACCTTCCTCGACAACTACACGGAGTTCACGGCAAATCCCGACGGTTCGTTCACCGAAACCGATCGCACGGGAACGATCACCAACGAAACTTTCCAGCGCGCCTGGCCGGAACTGAGACTGACCTCGACCGTGGATTGGAACCGGAAAGCCTGGGGCAGCAGCCTGACCTTCCGCTTCGTCGACGACCTCTTGCAGCCTTCAGGAAGCGTGTTAGATTCCCGCCTGTACACTGACCTTCGGGTTCGCTACCGGACTGAGGTCCTAGGTAGCAAGACCACCCTGATCCTAGGTGTGAACAATCTTCTCGACGAAGATCCGGCGATTTGCGATTCGTGTGGGGTGATCAACATGAGCCCGGTGGTTCACGATCTGCCGGGAACGGTCGGGTACTTGCGTCTTTCCGTACGGATGAACTAGGAACCAGGCCAGCCTCCGCATCGATCATCGGTGAGTGCGGAGGCTGCTAGCCGTTTCGCGAGGTAGGCCATGAGCGGTGGCAAGAACGGAAGAGATGCGGCCGAAGTGCGAGTCATGCCGCCGTTGGTCCCTTTGGTCACCATCCTCGCGGGGGCGGGGTTGCGGCGGCTTTGGCCTATCGAACTCGGGCTCGAAGCGGAGTCAGGGTTCCTCTTCGTACTGGGGGCGGGCCTCGTTGTCTTCGCGGTCGCCGTGGTCTTGTGGACGATTTTTCTCTTCAACCGAACCGGGCAACATCCCGACCCCCACAGGCCGACCCCGGAGATCGTAGATACCGGCCCGTTTCGCGTCAGCCGCAACCCGATCTACCTCCTGATGATCGTGGTTTGCCTCGGCTTTGCCCTCATGCAACGGAACCTGTGGATTCTTCTCCTAACTCCGTTGGCCGTCTGGGTCCTCACCCGGTACGTGATCGTGCCGGAGGAGCGCTACCTCGAAGAGAAGTTCGGCGAGGTCTACCTGGGTTATAAGCGGCGGGTTCGGCGCTGGTTGTGAATTCAGACTGACCTAGACCGTTGGCGATTTCTTCGCCGCGGTTGATTCGCCGCGGTTGATCCGACTGGCGAGGGGCGGCTAGCCGCCCCCCGCGTCATGTTGGCCTTCTCTTACTGCGAGCAGATCGAGAGGTCGTCGATACCTCCTTCGATGATGTCTCCGGGGCCGGAGCCGTCGGAGACTTGCAAGCGCAGCTTGACGTTGGACCCGGCTGGGATCGAGGCGGTGGCGTTGGTCCACGAGGCCACCGTTCGCACGTCGCCGATGTTGACGATCGGTGTGTAGCTGGCGCCGCCGTTGGTCGACACTTCCAGGAGGAAGAAGTCGTCACCGGGGTCGTCACCGGTGTCACGCTGGCCGTGGAAGTACCAGACCGAGAAGGTCGAGGCGCTGCTCACCGACCAGGTTGGCGATTCGAGGATGCAGTTGCCACCGTTGCCGGCGCTGGTGTTGGTTGCCGTGAAGATGGCGTTACCGGAACCGGAGGTGTGGTCGCCGCCGACCTGCGTCACCACGGTGCTGGTCTGCTGGGTGGGTGTGGTGAGGGTGAAAGCGCCGGTCGAACAGGTGCTCCCGGCGGCGTTGCTCCAGCCGGCGGCGCCGCTTTCGAAATCGTCGTCCACCGTGCAGGTGGCTGGCGGCGGTGGCGGTGGTGGCGGCGGTGCGCCGTCTTCGAAGATCCTGACGCAACGAAAACGGCCTTCGTTGTTGGCCGTGCCGGAGTCTTTGTCATTGACGAAGGCCAGGTTCATCGAACCGGTGTAGGACTGGCCAACCGGAATCGAGT
>QIHU01000479.1 GCA_003231035.1 Acidobacteriota bacterium | reverse complement strand
CGACGGTCCACGCGCCGTGACTTAGGCCGGGTGGGGTCACGAAGGTACGGTGGTGGCGCAGGTCCGGCGTGGCGGGCAAGTCGAGCGACCACTGATGCGCCGCCGTGGTGGCGAGCAGCTGGCGCAGCTCATCGCCCTGAGGAAAGAGATGCCCCTGCCGTTGGCTGCCCAGCCGCTGTTCGAGATCGATCGGATAGGCGCGAAAGTGGAGCTTTTCCACGTTGCGGTGGGTAATCTCGATGGAGCGGCGGTCGGCGGCGTCGCTCTGCATCGCGGCCAGTTGGAAGTCGCCGGTTTCGAGAGCGCGCACGAGCTGCCGGCAGGTGGTGCCGCCGACCGAGTCCGGGTGGGCGGCGGCACCGGCGGCGGCGAGATCGCGAGCGGCCGCCAAGCGGTCGGCACCACTCTCGGCGCGGACCATCTCGGCCAGCATCGCCATGCCGGAGGACCACCAGGGCAGCTTTTCCTTGCCGTCCAGCAACTCTTCGGCTTGCTGGCGGATCCGCAGGCGATCCGTCTCGACTTGGATCGCCGCGTGGAGCCGGTGATAGCGCTCGAGAGCGGCGTTGAGCGCCGCCTCTTCGTGGCCTTGATCGCGATGCCAACCTTCCAAGTCGGCGAGGACTCCGGCCATCTGCTGGAGCGGATGGGCATTGTCGTCCCCGAGGCTTTGCGGGTCCCCGGTGAGCAGCTCGTCGAGATCCAGTCGATGGAGGCCGCTACCCTGCCGTGCGCTCCACAGTGAACTGTCGCTGAGCAACTCGACGAAGAAATAGGAGAGGGTGTCGCGCAGGGTGTCGCGCACCCCTTCCGGGTAGTTGTTGGGCTCCAAATAGCTCCCCATCCGGTCCAAACCTAGGGTGCCCAGACCCTGGCGCGCCTGCCAGCCGTCGAGGTAGGCGGCGAGCGCCTCGTCGCGAATCTGGCCACGGGTCCACTTGTCGATCCCCACTTCGTCTCGCGATCCCATCCTCTCCCGCTGCTGGATCTCCCACGAGTAGGCCTGGGAATAGCTGACCAAGGCGTGGCCGTAGAAGAGGTCGATGGCGGTCCGGTGGAGTGGATTCTTGGGGCGATCGGCCTGGCGCAGCTCCTGGGCAACGGTTTCAAAACCGGAGAGAGCCAGTCCCGCTTGGGCTCGTCGAATCAGCGCCGCCGCCCAGAGGCCACCCTCGCCCTCCTGGCGCGCGGAGTCCAGCAGCCGCTGCGCTTCTTCTTGGGCGGCGCGTAGTTTGCCTTCCTCGACCAGGCGATCAAATGTGGTCCACACGGCGGGATCCTCCATCGCGGCGGGGGCGGAGTCCGGGGACTCGCCGGGTGAATGGGCTTGAGTCGGGTGATCAGGGGGCGACTGCGCGTTGATCGTGTCGGGTCCGTTGGCGCTGCTGGTGGGGGAACAAGCGGCGAGGGCCACACAAAGGAGGGCGAAGGGGAGGGCGAAGAGGGGAGCTGTTTTCATCATCGAGCCTCAGTTTCTCACTGATGGAAGGTCGAGGCGGAGAATTACCGTCGACCCGCCTCTCTCCATTGGACACGGTGGACGAGGATCTCGAAACCTAGGAATCGGTGGGAATGTTCCCGAGGGTTGCCAGTTGGAGCACCTCGATGCCCTCCAGCGGAGCGTCCAGCGTTCCGTTGTCGGTGTAGAGCACCGAGTTGATTCCGCCGTGGGCGTCGGGGAGCGGGAGGATGGCCACCTCCCTACTGGTCGGGTCGCCGATGAGCTGGGCCAGCGGCGCCGGCAGGGAGGTAGGACTCAGGGTAAGGCGGCGTGGCTTGCCGTCATCGAGGCTCTGCGCGAGCGCTCCGGCGCAACTCAGGTCGAGGCAGAGGCCTCGGGTCACCTCGGCCAGAGAGCGGCCATCGGCACTCCAACCGAAGGCCCCGGCGCTTTCTAGCCCCCCTTCGGCGCGCTCGAAGAGGATCGCGCGCTCGGCGAACGCGGAGATGGACTGCATCAGTTCGAGGGTCGCCGTGGTGGGCAGTTGGGCGGCAACGGCCTCTTTGCTCTTCAAAGCAGTGGGGTCGTGGGTGGCGAAGGCACGATCGCGCCACCAGGTTTCAACCAAGGAAGCGGCGTTCTCGATACAGGCGGTGAGCGCCAAGACCCGTGCCGGAACCGCGGCCACCGCGCCGACTGAGAAGGCTCGGTCGAAGGAGTCTTCGCTGTCGATGATGGCCACGATCGGAATCTCGGGTTGCCGCCGGTGGAGCAGGGCTAGCTCCTCGCAATGTGGGTGGTCGTCGCCTTCGTCGCTAGAAGGGTCGTGCCCCCGTGGAATCCCTTCGAGCCGAAGGTCGACCACCAAGACCGGAGGTGGAGCCCCACGCTCGGCGCCGAGTTGGTTGGGAGTGGGTAGAGTGGTTTGCAGCCTCGGCTGGCTCGTAAGGTGGCTCGCCAAACGACTAGGAAGGGCCGCGGCGAGCTGCTGGCAGAGGATGGTGTCGCTCGATACCAGTTGAACGGCGACCTCTAGGGGGCGCCGACTCGCCAGTGGGCCGCCACGGCCGCTTTCGTCCAGGGTTGCCTCGGCGATGGCGAGCATGACTTCGCGGTCATCCTGCAACTGGGCCCTCCAGCTGTTGGTATGGCGTCGCTGCTCGCCGAGGTCGAGGCTGAGGTCGCCCTCGTGGGTCGGTTCTCCAGAGAAGAAGGTGTAACCGCCATCGCGAGCCCAGCTGCTCAGCCGCTTCAAGGTCAACTCCAACTGCTGCTGGATCAGGCTCTCAAGTCGCTCTCGATCGATGGCGCCGAAAGCGACCAGAATCTGGCCGAGCGGTCGCCA
>QIHU01000646.1 GCA_003231035.1 Acidobacteriota bacterium | reverse complement strand
CGGTTGGCGATGCGCGGCGTACCCCGGCTACGACTTGCGATCTCCATCGCACCGGCCGGTTCGAGCGGAATCGACAGCAAGCCGGCCGAGCGACGAACGATCCGCGCCAGCTCCTCGGCACGGTAGAAGTTCAACCTTTGAACGATTCCGAAGCGGGAGCGAAGCGGGGCGGTGATCATGCCGGCGCGGGTGGTGGCTCCAACCAGGGTGAAGCGGGGAAGAGGGTGGTGCAAGGTGCGGGCGGCGGGACCCTGACCGATGATCAGATCGATATGAAAGTCCTCGAGCGCCGGATAGAGCACCTCCTCGACGGTGGCGCCCAAGCGATGGATCTCATCGATGAACAAGACCTCGCCCGGTTCGAGATTGGTCAGGATCGCCGCCAGATCGCCCGCCTTCTCGATCACCGGCCCCGAAGTGGTGCGCAACGGTACACCCATTTCACTGGCGATGATGTGAGCCAGCGTGGTCTTGCCCAGCCCCGGTGGGCCGAAGAGCAGCACATGGTCCAGCACCTCGCCTCGACGCAGAGCGGCCCGAATAAAGACCCGAAGGTTGTTGACCACCTTCTTCTGGCCAACGTATTCTTCCAGGTCGCGGGGCCGTAAAGTGACTTCTAGCCCGACCTCTTCTTCCAGAATTTCAGCGGAGGCCAGGGTGCGCTCAATCGGCATTGGAAGATTGTAGCCCGTTGAGAGAGGATGCCGACAAGAGAGTTGGCGTGACAATGGCCACGAGGAAAGAAGATCCTTGGCTGCAAACGCCGAAGGGCTTATTCAGCCTGACCCAGGGGCCCTCTACTCCGAAGAAGCGAAGGCTCGCCGCGGATCCGCTTGCAACTTCTCGAAGCAGGTACGAACTTGCTCGACCAAACTCAGAGTTGCCTGCTCCGACTCGACCGCCTGACGGAAGAGAATCAGGGCCGCCATCGCATCGTCGTGCAGGTCCCGCGACTCGAAGATGGGCAGGATCTCGACGACCAACTGCTTCATATCGGCGGTGCGGCCACTGCGCGCGTAGAGCAAGGCCAGGTCCAGCGTGACTTCGGCCACTTGCAGGCTGCGATGGCAACGCAGGAAACCTTGCCGAGCCACCAGCAAAGCCTGCTCGGCTCGCCAGTCGTTACCGAGAGCCATTTCGATCCGACCCTCAAGCCGCCGCTGGCGAAAACGATCAACCTCATGGCCACCTAGGCTACCGAGTACTTGACGAGCCTTTTGCAGTGCAGCCCGCGCTTCCTCATAGCGGCCACAATCGAGAAGCGCCCAGCACCAGTTCTCCACCGCGGAGAGCGCCAGCAAAGGCTCAATCTCAACATCGATCAGAGAAACACCCATCCCCAGGCAAGCCAACGCCTTCTCAGGCTCCCCTGCAAGAGTATGCAACGACGACATCTTGATCAGCGCTCTACCCTGCTGATGACAGTCACCCACTTCGCCGAAGAGCCCCAGCGACGCTTGCTGAAGCTTTTTGCTCTCCTCCAAGCGATTCTGATCCTTGCGCAGCGAAGCGACCAGATCCAACAGCCAAGCACGCTCTAGAGGATCTTCGGTACCGCGCAGAAGATGCTCCTTCGCCGCGACGAAGGCGGCGTCGGCATTGCGAAAGTCGTTGAGGATACGCTGGGCGTTACCAATCTGACCCCAAGAGCGTGCCTTGAGATCTTCGATCGCACCGCTGCCATAGCGCTCCTCGGAGAGTTCCCCAGCCACCGCCAGCGCCAGATTGGCGAGATTCAACGACTCGGTTGGCTCTTCAAAGCCCTGTCGATGGCTCTCAGCGACTAGCTGCTGACAGATTGCTAGGGTTTGGTACTTACCGCTGTTTTTCACCAGTAGATTTCGACGGCCCGCTGGCAGAGTGAGCAGCTCCGAAGTCAGCCGATCCGCTTCCTGTCGCTCCCGATCCACCATCTGCTGGAAACCTTCCAACTCACCAGCGATAGTTTCGAAAGCTGCGGCATAGGGCGACTCCTGCCGCACAGGTTGCGCTTCAGGCGCATCTGGAGTCCAGTCTTGGATCATCCCAGACCATCCCAAGGCTGTTGCTCCGCAGCCTCCTCCGAGGTGGCGCACTTGCGTTCCAGAATCGCCAACAGCCACGCTTGGCGGTTGCGTACCGCTTCCCATTTCCAAGCCAAGGCTTGCAGTGTCTCGCGCAATAACCGTTCCGCCACTGTCGGCGGCACTTTGTGCAGCAAGAATAGATCTTCCATGCTGAGCCGCAGCTCGCGCAACAGAGTCGACAACGGCCCGACCGTCCGCGCCTCGTTGGAGTCGAAAATCGCGTCGTAGTCGCCCTTTAAACATGTGGTGGGAAGCATGAGTTCGGCAAGTATAGACGCAGGCCTAGCTCATTGGCAAGCTCTAGAGACACCTCTCCCCTTGCAACTTCTTCAGACGACCGTCAAAAGAAGCGACCGACCGACCCCATCAGCAGGTCGAAGTCAGCGGATCTGGGGCGCTACCACTTGCCGTTTGGATCGAGAGCGAGACCTCTAAGCACGAGGCTCATGATGAGGTCCGCGGCGCTAGGAATGAATGCGATGATCTGAGGCATGGAAGTTCTCCGTTCCGTTTTGGCGGGCTGGATTGCCCACCCCCATTGATTTGAGTGGGCGAAAAACCCACCCGCCACTACTCGACCTCCCCCCTTGGAAATCGGGAAGAGACCAATATTGAGTTGTCCGTCTCTCCGGGCTCGACGTGGCCCAAGAAGGCTAGTGATTGCCCAGGAGTCTATTAGATATGCACAGATGTGTAAATGCGGCCAGGAATCCTACCGCGTCCT
>QIHU01000823.1 GCA_003231035.1 Acidobacteriota bacterium | reverse complement strand
GCAGAAGCTCGGGCTGATCGCCGCGCTACAGCACGATCCCGACCTGCTGGTGCTCGACGAGCCGACCAGCGGCCTGGATCCACTGGTCCGAGAGACGGTTTTCGAGTTGATGGACGAAACCCGTCGCCGCGGCAAGACAGTGTTCCACTCCTCGCATGTGCTCAGTGAGGTGGACCGAACCTGCTCGCGGGTCGGCCTGGTCCGTGATGGCAAGTTGGTCAAATTGCTGCGTATCGACGACGTTCGCCGGACCTCGCGGCGGCGCATGGTGGTGAACTTTGCCGGCCGGGCGCCGACGGGGGAACTCGACCTGCCGAGAGTCGAGTTGCTGGAGCACGAGGGCGGCCGGGTGGTGCTGCGGGTTTCGGGCGAGCTCGACCTCCTGCTCGCCGTGCTGGCCCGGCACTCGGTCCACGACCTGGCCTTTCCCGAACCCAACCTCGAAGAAGCGTTCATCGAGCTCTACCGTCCCGAAGCTGGAGGAGCGCCATGATCGGTACGCTGCTGGCGCGCAATCTTCGCCGTCATCTAATACTGACGCTGGCCTTGTTCGGCGGCTACACCTTGCTGTTCGCCAGCATGGTCCGCCGCCGGGGTTCGGCGGTGGCGCTCTCGGTCGGCTTGACCTTGGTCTTCTTCTGGCTCGACGTCACCGCCCAACTATGGGCCCCGCTGCGCAAGATCCAATGGCTGAGCCCGTTCAGCCATTTCGAGCCGATTCAAACTCCGCTGAGCGGCATGCTCATTCTGTGGACGGCGTTCGCCGTCGCTCTGGCTTTTGTTAGTTTCGAGCGCCAAGACCTCTAAGCCCTCACTATTGGACTGCCACTGAGTCGACCCACTGAGATTCTCCTTGTTGCCTTCGGCTTCGAAGCGCTCGCTGTGCCCGTTCCCCGGCCTAGAATCCCCAGGAGTACCCGATCTCGAGGTCCCACTGATCCATCTTGAGTTCGATCGTCTGAAGACCGGGGACTTCCAGCGGGTTGGGTCCGCTTACGCTGGTCGACGGTGCGTGCATCAACGACAGGCTCCAGGCCCGGCCGTTGGTGGACTCCTTGGTGAAGCCCACCGTGATGTGATCTTCGACGACGCCGGGAGCCAGGATGTTGAACAGCACCTCGGATGGGGGGATCGGTTGATCGCCGGTCGAGAAACCGAATCGCCAGATCCAGGCGCTGCCCGGCTCGTACTGGATGCCGAACTTGATGACGTCCATGTCCCGCCAGCCGAAACCGGCGCCGTTGGCGCTGCCCAACGGAGCCACCGCGATGTTGGGAATCAGGGGGTTGGCGATCGCGCCGATGTCGCCGTAATAGATCTGCTGGAAGTCGAGGACCACGGTGGTCTTGGCGGTGGCCTTGACCGCGATTCCGACGACGATGTTCGAGGGGATGTCGAAATCGCCGTTGCCGGCAAAGAGGCCGGCGTAGTCGCTGAACTCGTCCATCTGAATCTCGGTTTGATAGGCCAGCCCGAACGAGAATCGGTCCGTCAACTGACCGAGGTAGCCGACCTTGGCCCCATACCCGAGCGAGCTGTCCTTGCCGTTGTTGCTCAGGGCCGCCGGGTTCTGCGAGAACATGCCGAAGGCCTCGACGCCTTGGGCCTCGAACTGTTGGAAGGCGAGGACGGCGCCGATGCCGATCGAGTGCCTACCGCCGCCGAACTTCTTCGCCCAGGTGGGGGCAGCGATTCTCCTGTCTGCTCCCTGGGTCTCCTTCCCAAGGTCCGATTCCCCGAAGTGGCTGGCACCCCGGGCTGGCAGAACTTCACTGTGCTCCGACTCCCGGCCTCGTGGTCGAGATTGATCGCAGCAAGATGGAAGTGATGGTTTCAAACCTTTTTTCCAACGCAATAACCTACAGCCCAGAAGGCAGCACGGTGGCTTGCGAGCTTCGAGAAGATGAGCGATCGGTTCAGTTGACGTTCTCGAATCCGACGACGGACATCAGTCCTGAGGATCTGCCTCTGCTGTTCGATCGCTTCTGGCGCAAAGATAGTGCTCGCAGCGGAGGCAAGCATGTGGGGCTGGGACTGACTTTGGTCAAGGCCTTTTCCGATCTGCTAGGAGTTTCCGTGACAGCCGAACTCACGGAGGAAAGTCAGCTGCGCCTATCCCTGACCATTCCCAGGCCGTCCTAAGGTCTCAGACTAGCCCGCCGATCTTTCTCTCGCCATCTTCAGGAAGTCCTCAGCTTGGCTTTGTAGCCTCTAGTCGCTTCGGCCACCGTGCGTACACGCGGTAAAAACTAGATCAAGAGGAGATACTGATGGAGACTTGGCGGAAGACGGCTATTTGCGCCGCGGCATTGCTGGCATTCTCATTCGCTGGCGCGATTGAGGCCCAGGATCGCGGTTTCGATCTCGCTTTTCAGGCTACTTTGCTCGGCGGCACTGGCGAGCCCACCAACGATATCCTCGGTTACGGGGTGAGCGGCCGATTCAGGTTGAACGATCGGTAGTGGATCGGTGTTGGCATCGATCGAGCAAACGAATTCGATTTCGAGCGCCCGGCGGCGCTGTTTGGCTTGCCGGTGGATTTTTCGCTCGAGGGAATTGATGCCCTCGGGGATTCCACTATCGTGAGTGGCCAGGACCCGGTTCGCTGGCCCTCCGAAGGCCCTCTTCATCGAAAAGGGTGAAGGTGTACTCGGGGTCGTTGCGCTGATAGACTGTTTCTTGTTCTATTGCACTGCTGCTGAATGAAGGAGGGACGCCTTGAACCGATGCGCTCGTTGGATCTTGTCTGCCTGTGTTCTCTTCCTGATCTCCCAGGTTCCCGCGCTTGGAGA
>QIHU01000077.1 GCA_003231035.1 Acidobacteriota bacterium | reverse complement strand
TATCCTTCCCCTTTTCCGAGTGGATACGACTGGATTCTCGGATACCACCTTGTGGGCTGTTCGCAATGAGGGGCAGACCGACGACCTTCTCCTCGTTTCCTACTTCGATGAATTCGGCGGTTTGCAGGTGACGCAGGAGTTCACTCTAAGTTCGAGGGAAGTGCAGACGCAAAATGTGCGGGATATCGCCGGCCTCGCTGCCGGCGCGGATGGTGTCGCGCGCGGCTTCATTCAGTTCCAGATGGAGAACCGCACCAGCATCGACACCTTTCAGATTGATGTCAGCGAGGACTTGGCGACCGGGCAGCGACCCGTCAATGCACTTGATTTTTGTTCCAAATGGCAGGTCCGATTCATCAAGTTTACTCCTTCCGATGCGTCGGAAATCGTCTTCTTCATCGCGGGCCCCGGCGGTCTTGCCCCGAATCCTCCATCTATCTTCGGCACGGTCTACAGCGAGGCCGGGGTGGAAGAGAACACCTTCGTGTTGACCACGGACAAGTGGGGGATGAGGGTTAGCAGCGCGGATTTGTCGTTGCCGACCACGGCGGCCGGCGTCATCGAATTCGAGTTCCTAAACGATGGCAACAGCGGGGGCCTTGGCTATGCCACGGTCGATCACCAGGCGGCTGGGAAGTTCTCGGCCGGCTTGGAGGCGTACTGCCTGGACCCCTAGGCTGCATTTCTCAGTACGCCGTGCAAGTCGGAGATTTTCAGTGGGATCGAAACCCACCCGACAACTGATCGTATGGCGGCCCTCCCCTCCCCTTACTCCTCCCCGTAACTCACCTGCGTCCTTTTCAACTTCAGCGTCGCCAGCCCTAAGAGCGCCGCCGTCATGGCGAGGAGGCCGAGGGTCGAGATCCAGACGGGGGGTGGGCTGGAGATGATGGCGAAGGGGCCGCCGGAGAGGGGGACGGGCATCAGTGAGTCGAGGTAGTGGGTGATGCTGATTTTCTTGAGCAAGGGGGGCAGTAGGAAGTTGATTCCCTCCCACAGGAGGACGGCGGCCACGGGGACGATAGGGTTGCGGAAGAGGAGGCCGAAGAGTAGGAAGACGGCGCCGTAGCCCATGCAGGCGAGGAGGGTGATGCTGAGGTAGGCGGCGAGGTGGCCGAGGCCTGGGCCGTCGAAGAGTTGGGCCGTGGTTCCGCTCCAGCCGACCGGTAGGTGGAGCAGGAAGAAGGTGATGACGACTCCGACCCCGAAGAGGGAGGCGGTGGCCACTAGGCCGGCGAGGTATTTGCCGGCGACGAGTACCCCACGACGCACCGGCGACAGGAAGTAGTAGTGCAGGCTCTGGTCGAGGACTTCGCCGCGGAATAGGTTGGTGAAGACCCAGACGCAACCGAAGAAGATCACTCCACGCAGGTAGAAGACCTGGAACATGATCGAGAAGACTTCCACCAGTTTTCCGGCGCTGATCTCCTGACCTCGGTACAGGTTGATCAGGCTGACGCCGCCGACCAGGACGATCGGTGCCGCCGCCAGCAGGTAGAGCAAGAGGGCTCGCGGAGTGAACGTACTCTTGCGGCTCTCCATGCGGAAGATGGCGAAGAGCTGGCGCCGCCACAGCGGCCAGCCGGTGGTGGGTAGGGTGGGGGCGAAGGGGGCTTGCACGCCGCCGGTGGCGATGGGTACGGTGCTCATGATTGGACTCCTCCCTGCGAGCCGATCAGGTAGTCGTAGACCGCTTGCACGTCGTCGTCGGCGGGGCCAATGGCCTCTACCTTGATGTTTTGGTCCAGGACGATCTGGTTGATCAGGAGGTAGAACTGGTCGGCGTCGCGGGTACGGGCGTGCAGCCCCATGCGGTCTTTGTGGATGGTCACCTCGGTCATGTGGTCTTGGTGGAAGAGGTGCGAGGCTAGGGTTTCCGGTTGGTCGCAGCGCACGAAGACCTGAATTGGATGCTCGTGCATGTCGGTGCGCACCTCTTGGATGTCGCCTTCGGCCACCACGTAGCCGCTGTTGATCAGGATGACGTGGTCCGAGATCATGTCGATCTCGTGCAGGATATGGCTCGAAAGGATGATGTGATGACCCTCGGCGGCGAGGCCGATGAACAGGTCGATCACCTCGGCGCGGGCCATCGGATCGAGGCCGTTGAGCGGTTCGTCGAGCACCAGGACCTTGGGGTTGTGGGCCATTGCCTGGGCGAGTTTGATCCGTTGGCGCATTCCCTTGCTGTAGCCGGCGACCCTGCGATCGGCGGCGGCGACGAGGTCGACGCGGGCGATGGCGCGGCCGGTCAAGGCGTCCGCGTCGCCGTGGCTGTAGCCAGCGACGCGCAAGTAGGAATAGATGAACTGGTAGCCGGTGACGCCGCGCGGGAAGGAGTCGAACTGGGTCGAGTACCCGATCTGGCGGAAGAGTTTTTCAGGCTCGGCGGCGGTCATCCCTAGGATCTCGATCGAGCCGCTGGTAGGGCGCAGCAGTCCGGTGGTCAGGTTCATCAGCGTGGTCTTGCCCGAGCCGTTGGGGCCGACCAGGCCAATGATGCCGGGAGGGATGCGCAGGTTAACGCGGTTGACCCCGAGCACTTCGCCGTAGAACTTGGAGACCTCTGAAAAGACGATGGCGTCACTCATTTGACCACCTCGTAGGGGCGCAGTTTCCGCGACAGCATCCACCAGCTCAGGAGGATGGCGCCCACCACCGAGGTCCAGGCGGCGGCGGTGGAAAGGCCGGTGCTGATGGGGATGCCGAAGAGACCTTGCCAAATGGTTTCGCTGACCATGGGCAGTTGCAGGGCTCTACCCCAGGTCACGTCGTAGATCTGGTTGATCGCCTCGCC
>QIHU01000463.1 GCA_003231035.1 Acidobacteriota bacterium | reverse complement strand
CATCGAGGTCATCCATCGCCTGGGTGAACTCGTTCTGCGAATAGGGCTCGGTCAAGATGACGCGGGTAAAGACGTCGTCAAAGTCCTCCGGGAAGATCGCCGCATGATTCAACACCAGTGCACTCTCAGGAGGAGGCTCTGGAATCGGGGTCCGGGTAGCGGAGACCGGCGGCGGCGAGTCCGGTCTCGACCCTCTCTCATCGGCCGCGGCGGCATCCGCGATCCAAGCCCAGCTCAAGACCATGCTCAAGACAGCAACCATCGTTCCAACTCTCTGTTTCCACATCACCACTTACCTCCTCTAGACAGTCATCGGGTGATCGAACCGATACGCGCCGAAGGTCGGTGGATCGGATCAAGGAGGCGAAAAAGGAACTTCCGGCCAGCGGCGCAGCCGCTACTCCACGCCCACCGCCGTCGACCAGGCGGAGGTGTTACCTGACTCGAAGCCGTCGCCAAAGACCTCGTCAGCGATGATCCGTAGCAGACGAAAACCGCCGGCCAGGTAGAGCTCCCCCGCCTCATCTTCGGCGAAACCAGTGAAGGTGAAGGTGTCGAGGTCGAGCACCGCCTGCGAGCTCCAGCCACCGCCGTCCTGCCACGCGGCCCAGAGCTGCCCGGTGCACCAGTCGGAGAAGAAGTAGTTGCCGACTATGGCGGAAAACGAGCCCCTAGCGGAAGCCGCCGATCACCGAACAGTGGTTCAGCGGAGCCGGACCGTGGGCGAGCGAAGCGATCGGAAATTGGTAGCTGCCCATGGGACCACAGCCGGTCAGGTTGAATGGATCGGGCCCTTCGTAGCAGGGCCACCCCAGATTGGCGTTGGCCGCCGCGCCGGCCGGCAACCAATTGACCTCCTCCCAACTTCCGGCACCCACGTCGCTGATGAAAAGATCGCCATTAGCCCGATCGAACGAGAAGCGCCAGGGGTTGCGCAGCCCCAGAACGAAGATCTCCTCAGCTGCACCGGCCACCCCGACCAACGGATTGGAGGGAGGGATGGCGTAGTTGCGGTTGGGGTCGACCGGGAAGTCGTCGCCATCAATATCGATGCGCAGTAACTTGCCAAGAAGCGTGGCTGGATTCTGGCCGTTGGCGGAACCGGCTCCCCCGTCACCGCTAGCGATGTAGAGGAACCCGTCTGCTCCAAAGTGCATGTCGCCAGCATTGTGGTTGGATGCTGGCTGCCCGAAACCGAGGATCGCTACGGCGGAGGCCGCATTGGCGGTATTCGAGCTGGCCGGTGACGCGGTATACCTGGCCACCACGGTATCGCCGGCAAGGTCGGTGTAGTTAACGTAGAACAACCCGTTGCTCACATAGTTGGGATGGAATGCCAACCCCAGCAGACCTTGCTCGCTGCCACCGCTCACCAGGCTGCTCAAGTCGAGAAAGGGCGCGATCAAGACCTGGGTTCCGTCCCAAACTCGGATCTCACCGGTTTTCTGAACCACAAACAGGCGGCCGGAACCATCGCCCGCATGGGTGGCCCCGATGGCGCTGGACAGCGTATTGGCCACTTCGACCACCTGCACGCTCGGCGGTTGCGCCAGGGTCACTGCGGCGAGAGAGGAGAACACGGAAAACATCAGCAGCGAAAGAGCGAGCGAGCGCAGGGTCATGGGGAGTCTCCTGAGGTGCAGAGAGAAGGGCAAAGTCAACCCAGAACAAAAATAATTCTGGCAATATAGCACTATTTCTACGCAGAGGGGCCGCGCGCCTGATCCAGATGACAGTCACCCCCTTCGCTTTCACCCTCTCTTGATCTCGATACCGCACTATTCTCGCTCTTCTAATCAGAGGCGCCCATGTACACCAGCAACGAACGGCAAGAGAAGTTCGACAGCGCCAACTCGAGCCTGGAGAGCGCATCTTCTCGCGCTGACAATGAGGATGTCACGCAACTTCTGCTCCATTGGCAAGAGGGCGACACCACGGCACTCGATCGGCTGATCCCTCTAGTCAAGCACAAGCTCCACACCATCGCTTGCAGCTACATGAATCGCGAGCGTGACGACCATACGTTGCAGCCGACCGCGGTGGTCAACGAAGTCTATTTACGACTCGTTGATCGCAACCGAGTCTACTGGAGCAATCGGGCTCAATTCTTCGGTTTCGCGGCGCAGTTGATGCGTCGAATCTTGATCGACTACTCCCGGATTCGAAGCGCCGAGAAGCGCTGCTCCGGCGCCAAGCCGCTACCGCTGCACGAGACTCGCCACGTCGCCCAGGGACCGGACGGGGATCTGCTGGCGCTCGACGATGCCCTGAACAGCCTGGCGCGTGTCCACGAGCGGCAGAGCCGCGTGGTGGAACTGCATTTCTTCACCGGACTCACCTTCAAGGAGATCGCCACGGTGCTCTCCATCTCGCCGGTCACCGTGAAGCGCGACTGGAAACTGGCTCGTTTCTGGTTACTGAAACAGATCCGCTCTACGGGCCGAAGCTGACCGCCGCTCTAGCCTCTCCCACAATCGAGCCTACAAGCGGCGCTGGACACTCGGGACCGAGGCCAAAGGAAAAACGCGGCGCAGCCGCGGTCGAACCGCTGCCTGCGCCGCTGTCACTGTTACCGCAACTTTCGAACTGCTACTCGGCCTCTATACTCTCGACCCAGAGTCCGTACTCGGCTTCCTGAGTACCCAGATTCTCGGCCTCGAAAACGTAGTAGCCGGAAGGCAGCAAGACGCGAGCCGCCGCAGCCTCCAAGGAGGCAGTGTCCAGTGCGGCAAGATTTCGCCCACCGCCATCCAGAAGACGCGTGCGCACTTGATCGGTGCTCGCCGAAACAATGGAGACCACACTAGGGCGCCGCAACTCGAAGCTCCAGCGCTGCCCGGCCTCCCCATGAATCAGTCCCATGACCTCCCTGCCCTCCGAACTCGGCGGCAGGCGAGGCAGGATCTCATTGTCGGCTTCGCCAGTGCCACCGCCAGCACCGCCGCCAGTTCCGCCGCCAGTACCTCCACCGCCTGTACCACCCCCTGTACCGCCGCCTGTACCACCCCCTGTACCGCCGGTTCCACCGTCGCTATTCTTCGTGTAGGCAACGCTCGCCGGATGGCTATAGGGAGAGTTCAGTTCGACAAAATGGGCGACGATCTCGATCGGCGATCCGGCCCGTGCAAGATCGACCCAGCCGGTGTTGAGTTCGAACCAACCTGGCTGGGATACTTCGACGATCCATCGGCCGACCCGACGTTCGATCGCCCGCGGCACTGAGGACCGAGTGGACTTGTCGCACCCCGTGGCGCTCAGGTCGACCCAAGCCAGCCCCTCGCCGTTGCCCAGGCCACGGGCCTCGAGGAGCAGCACCCCGGGCGCGGGCACCGCCAACAGTCTGCGCGCGACCCTCGAGTTCGGCGCCGCTTCGACCACGGTTGGAATGTCGAGGCTCAAGAGGGCAGCCCCTTGACAAGGACTCGCCTCCACGGCTCCTACCAAGCCGACAACCATTAGAAAGATAGTGAGAAAAATGGACC
>QIHU01000339.1 GCA_003231035.1 Acidobacteriota bacterium | reverse complement strand
ATAAACAAAAGGGAGGGGGAGAGGTAAGTCGCCCAAGGGCGACTTACCGGAGGCGGTGGAAGAAGCGGTTCCAGCGCGGTAGAAAGTGGTCCTCTCGATCGATCGAGAGCACTACTGCCGTCGCCCGACCGACGATCTGGCGACGCTTGACGAAACCAAAGATACGCGAATCTCGGCTATGCCCGCGGTTGTCGCCCATCACGAAGTAGCTCCCTTCGGGAACGACCGTGGGGCCAAAATAGCTGCTGGTGAGAACCCAAGGCGCCAACATGACCGGGTGCTCGTTGCCGCCGATTTTCTCATTTCTGAACTGATAGGCGGCCTGCTCCTCCGGCCCGACCGCCGCGATGATCTCCGGATCTAGCGGGTCGTAATCCGCCAGCTCACCGTTGATCAGCAACTGCCCCTCACGCAGCTCGATGCGATCACCGGGGATTCCAATCACCCGCTTCACCAAGCGACGTCCGTCGTCCGGTGAGAAGAGAACCACGATATCGGTCCGCTGCGGGTCGCCCCAAGAAGCCAATCGATACAAGGTGAAGGGTAGGCGTAAATCGTAGGCCGCTTTGTTGACGAAGATGCGGTCGCCTTCGACGATGGTCGGTTTCATCGAGCCGGTCGGTACGTCGTTCCAATCGGCCACCGCCGAGCGCAAGAAGCTCATCGCCAGGATGACGGTCAGCAGCGGCAAGATCCACTCCCGCCACATGCCACGCGAAACGCGTCGCCCACGCTCGCTAGCGTCAGCGTCCAGGGAGCCACTCGCCACTTCGTGCTGGGGGGCGGTCGTGGAAAGAGAACTATCCGGGAGTTCTGGTGTCTCACTCATGGCATCTCGCTTCTTCGCTCATTGTTTCAACACAGTTCCAGGCCTATCTCGCGGAACCGATCATACCTTGTGCAAGAGGCGCGCCATGGACCCCGGTTAACTTTCCTCGCGCGCCGCTTTGAAGGAATCCATCAATCCTGGCGCCACCAGCTCGGTCTTCTCGAACTCTGGAGGCAATACAAACTTCTCTGGAGCAATCTTCATCTCTTTCAACTCGACCACTTCCGTGGTGGTCGTCGTGGTGGTCTTACGCTTGCCCTTGCGCCCGCCGACGGAGGTCGAGACCGAACGGGTCAGGAGTGGAAAACCCTCTAATTTGCCTACTTCCGCCGCGATGATCTGGTCGAGATTCTTGTCTCCGGTGCTCGGTGGATCCTTGCGCAGCCAGACCGCCAGGGCCGGATCCTTGAATTCATCGGTCACCCAGATGTCCTGAAACGTCTCCGTCTCTTGAGATCGCTTCATTCCAAAGACCTTCATCTTCACCCCGAAGCTACTGCGCACCCGGTAATGGCGGGTCTCAAAGCCAAGAATCTCGTCCCCATCCTCTTCACCGAGAATCTCAACGTCCGGTTCGGAGAATTCGATTTCCATCATTCCCCCTAGCCCCGAGTTCAAGCTACCGAGCAAGCCGATCATCGCCTCGACATCGATCTCCGCGTAGGTACGCTCCTCCGGGTTGACCAGAAACAGGGTCTTGCCTCCGTCCTGGGTCAACAGATAGCTGCCTTGGCCGGTCATCGGGTTCTGGCTCTCTCTGAAAAGCACCTTCGCCTTGTCGCCGTCGACCCAAGCATCGACCGTGGTGCGCTGGATTTTCGATCGCGACGCGGTTTGAACCGTGGTCTCGGCGCGGTAGAAGATGCCGGCGTTCGCCACCCCGGCCAGCGACAGCAAGGCGATCCCACAAACCATCGAGGTGCGCATACGAATTGACTTCATACTGAGATCTCCTTATGCCCCGGCGTTAGACGCGACATGGCGGCAAGCCATGGGCTACCACGGGTCCGGTGGCTGATTATCTTCGAGTTCTTCCTCTTCGAAGCGCCGCATGATTGCAGCGGTCCGCACGCGGCGGCGACGAAAAGCATAGATCGCCAGCAGCGACATTGGAAGCCACAATGCGCTACTTCCCGCAAACAGCGGCAACCAGCGGTTCCACAGCTTCGAACGGCTCCAGAAGCGCTCCTCGGCGGTCGCCAACGACTCCCCGCTAACGCTCAAAAAAGCTTGCTCGAAGGTGGCGCCCTGGCGCAGGGCGGCGAGGATTCGGCCCGGTGCGTCGCTACCGTGACGCACCAGAAGTTCGCGCACGAAGGCGTAGGAAAGGGCGTAGCCACCTCGCGCGGCACCGCTACCGCGGGAGAAGGCTCGATTGACCTCGCGCAGCGACCCACCGCCACCCCGCATCATGTCCCAAGTCATCCGCGCGCGATCTTCGAGGCTCCAGGCATGGCCCGCGGCCATGGCAACGCCCTCGTCGAACCAGCGCGGTGGAGACTCGACCTCGAGCCCATGGCCCACGGCGCGAGCGATCAGCACATGGGCGACCTCGTGCTGCACGAGTTCGAACAAGGAACGGTCGGGATAGCGCGAAACCCGCCCCGGCATCAGCACCACGACCCCAGAGCGGCCATCCGCGTAGCCGGCCGCCCAAGGCGGTGCCCGTCGCGCCAGCGCCGAGTCTTGGGCAGCGAGCACCACGCGAATTGCTGGTCCGGGGTGGTCAAGCCCCGCCAGTGCCATGGCGGGAGCCAAGCGAGCGCGATTGAACGAACGTAGCTGCTCGGCGACATCGGCGAACTGGGCTGAACTCTCGACGATCAAGGTCGGCAGCTCCGCACTGGCGGCCCGCTCCGGCACAGCATCAGCGGTACCAGGGGCGATGCACCAAAGTGCCCCAACTAGAAACGCGAAGACCCGCACAGGCCAAGTTAGCAACAGACTCTACTCCCGCGCAAGGCCAGCGCCCGCGCCGTGCCTCGCC
>QIHU01000107.1 GCA_003231035.1 Acidobacteriota bacterium | reverse complement strand
CTCCACCGGCCCGATTGTTGGCACGTGCGTAGGGTACGAGCCGTGCACCAACTGCACTTTTAAGTGCGAAGTTCGCGTGGTCAACGGTGTCCAGTGTAAGACGGACTGCCAGTTGTATTGATTCCGTCTTCGAGTCCTCGGTTTCGGCCGAGGGCTCGCTGTTTCGCTCGTCGACGCCTTCCTGCTAAGAATCCACCACCCGAAACGAGAACTCCGCCATCTGTCTCACTACAGTCGCCTCGTAGCTCGCTGTGCCTACTTGCTCTTCGAGGCGGCCGCTCACCGCAATGATCTTCGGCTTGAGCTGCCACGCAGGGGGCTGGCCGGTCTAGTTGCGTGCCGGTCAGGTAGTCTGTTCAATCAATTCCGTCTGTCGTGTGTGGTGATGACAGAAGTCGGATTTCACGAGAGTATCTTCGATGACGGTTTCCAGTTTGGGGGCACGTCAGCATGGACGCTCACGTGTCCGCCTGATTGTTCCTAGTGAGGGGTTGAAATGAGGACCGGTCAACGGGGTCGGAGGCGCAAGCTCAGCTCAATCGTGAGCCTGAGCGTAGCCTCGCTTCTCTTCCTGGGGTGGTGTGGCTGGTTTGTAGAGAGAACCTCGTTCTTTGTGCAAGGGGAGCGCCATTTTGTCCTCTTTGACGACGCGATGGTCTCCATGACCTATGCGCGAAACCTCGTCGAGGGGCATGGGCTCAACTGGGCGCGTGAGGGGGAACCCGTTGAGGGTTTCACCAGCCCTCTGTGGACCCTGCTCATGGTTCCGGTGAACGTCGTTGGTATCGATCTTCGGCTGCGATCAGCCTTCGTTCAACTCCTGTCGTTGTCACTTCTAGTTGGCAATCTCCTCCTCGTGCGCCGGCTTTCCATTCGGTTCTTTCTCTGCAAGGGGCCGATGACTTGGTTTCCAGCAATCTTACTCACCGCGACCTATTATTCGCTGAACTATTGGGCGCTCATGGGGATGGAGACTGGCCTCCAGGCGCTCTTGGTCACAGCTATCGTTTTCCTCGCCTTCGAGATCATCGAAGGAGGTCGAAGGCGCGTAATCTCTTTGTGGGTGCTCGCCACGGCAGCCTACATGACCCGTATGGATATGCTAATTCTAGTGGCCGTGGTGGTTGGCTACATTGCTCTTCGAGGGGCTATCCGAAGGGTAGATCTTAGCCGTTGGATCTTGGGAGTTACTCTCTTTATTCTGGTGGCAGGTGGGTACCAGCTCTTCCGATGGTGGTACTTCGGAGAGTTGCTTCCCAATACGTACTACCTCAAACTGACAGGGGTAGACCTCGAAATCCGGCTGCTTCGAGGATTTCTGGTTTATCTCGACTTCCTGAAGAGTTTTTGGCCGGTTCTGGCGGTAGTGATCGCGGGTTTGGTCGGAATCCCAGCCCTTCGCGCTCGTGCAAGGCTGCCATTGGCTCTCTTCTTGGCCTACTCCGCCTACAGTATCTATGTGGGAGGAGACGGCTGGGAGTACCAGGAATATGTGACTGCCAACCGGTTCTTGGTCTTCGTTCTGCCTCTCGTGTTTGTGGTGTATGGAGCGCTGGTTGCGAGCCTACATCAGCTTATTCTTGACCGATTCGGGGGGAGGCCGCCGGCTCTTCGGCGTAGTCTCAGGGGAGGTCTTGCAATCACCACACTGGCATTGACACTCTTCGTGAACGGACTCATTTTGTCCACGGGCCAGAATCAACACTGGAGGCTCTTCTTGATGCGAGACAGGCCAATGCTCGTCGGGAGCCATGCGGAAGTGATGGCAAAACTCAAGAAGCTCGACACTCTGATTCCCAAGGACGCGCGAGTCGCCACTTTCTGGGCTGGTATTCCCGCCTACTTCTCTGACTACCGCATGGTGGATATGTTCGGTTACTCGGATTATCACGTCGCCCGGATGCCAGTCGTTAGGAAGCTATCCACGGCATCCGCAAGAGAGTTCCGGCCTGGCCATATGAAGTGGAACTACACCTACACCTTCGAGGAGAAAAAACCGGATGCATTTCTCCAAGCGTGGAACCTAGGCGAAAGAGCCGATGCCGTGATGGCAGCCCGGGGTTTTGAGTTCACCGACGACTTTTGGGTTCGCCGGGAACTCGGAAGCGGCTCGATGGCCCGCTAGAAGGTGTACACAGCCTGAAACGAGAACTTCCCTAGCTGCTCCTCGACCGCCTCCAGGTAGCTGGCGCTCCCCACTTTCTCCCGAAGCCGCTCGCTCACCGGGATGATCATCGGCTTGGGTTGCCACGCAAAGGGCTGGCCGGTGGCGGTGTCTCGGACCCGGCCTTGTCCAACCGCTCGGCTGGCTTGGGCTAAGGGGAGGGCGGCGAGGTCTCGCTTGAGGGCGCGGAAGCGGGCTTCGTCTTCGGGGTCGACGAAGCAGAGGAGGCGGTGGCTTTGGGCGGCAAGATGGTAGTGGGCGGGGACGAAGCCGACGCCGTCGAGCTCCAGCCGTTTGCAGATCATCTGGAACAGCGCCACGACGTCGCGCAGCATGCCGAGGCCGGGGTGATTTTGGCCGGGGAGGGGTCGCTGACCGACCGGGAATTGAGCGCGCGGGTTTTGCAGCATCAACCACTCGACGAAGAGGATCTCGTGGCCGGGAAGCATGCGGCGGTCGCGGCGCAGTCGGGTCTCGGTGAGCAGCTCGGTCTTGGCTTCGTCGCCGAAGATGCGCAGGGTTTGGCCTGCGGGGTTGTCGAGGTCGATCTCGATCGTGGGGTGCTCGAAGCCCAGCCCGTGCAGCCGTTCCAGGAGGCCGTAGCGCTCCAGCGCGAGTTCCACCCCGTGGGTGGAGTAGTAGTCGAGTAGGCGGG
>QIHU01000354.1 GCA_003231035.1 Acidobacteriota bacterium | reverse complement strand
CCTTGCTAGACAGCCATCTGGTCAGCATCGCTACCCAGCACTTTCGCTGGTCGCTGCTGCCCGCCGCGATAGGCCCCGATGGTCAACAGAACGCCCACTAGGAAGCAGGCGATCAAGGCCCGCCATTCACCAGGTGCCACCCGAGTCACAAGTCGTTTGGTTTCAGCGGTTAAGGCACCGCGCTCGACCAAGATCCCGTGCCGCCGGACTCGAAGCCGTCGTTGAAGATCTCGGCGATGGCGGTGGCGAAGTTTTGGGCGACGCGGGTGATGTTGCCTTGGACGTCGCGCACTTCGGCGCGCAGGGTGGCTTGGCTCAGGTTGGGCAGTGGCTGGCTGAGGAAGATGCCGTGAATCCCCTCCTCGGGGTCGTCGATCTCTAGGGCCAGGTCGGCCAGCTCGCTGCCTGGGGGGCGGCCTTCGACGGGGAAGT
The DNA here is from genome assembly GCA_003231035.1 of Acidobacteriota bacterium. Taxonomy (GTDB): domain Bacteria; phylum Acidobacteriota; class Thermoanaerobaculia; order Multivoradales; family SZUA-115; genus SZUA-115. The sequence continues at coordinate 2,614 of QIHU01000354.1, read as the reverse complement.
CTGCGCTGATCGAGAGGGTCGCGAGGTCGACTCCGCTGTTGGCGTCGGCGAGGCCGAAGCGCAGTAGGGAGACGGGAGCGGTGTTGAGGCCGGGGCGCGGCAGGCTTACGGTGAGGGTGGGGCGCAGGTCGTCTAAGAACCAACCGAAGGCGCCGTTGCCGCTCTCTTCGCCGCTGTTGATCGGGCAGCCGAGGTCGATCCAGCGGGCGAAGGTCCGTTTTTCCTCTTCACTGAGGGCCGGGTAGGGGCTACTCGGCGGCGGCATGATCGTGCCGGTGTAATCGAGATCGGCCTCGTTGGCGGAGGTTCCGGCCGGCAGGGTGGACGGGTCGCCGGGTACGGTCTCGGTGGGGTGGTCGGCGTTGCTCCAGCCGTCGAGGCGCTGGCCAAAGATTTTCCAAGTGAGGAGGCTGCGTCGGCTCTGAAACTTGCGCACATAGCGGCTGGCGTTGGTCTGCCGCCATCGTGGGTCAGTGCCCACCGTCACCACGGGTGGATAGCCCCAGTCGGCGTCGCGGTCATCGGCCAACCGCTTGTAGTCGCCGGGTAGGCCGCTGTAGAGGGCGGTATCGTCGAGTACCAGGGCGCCGGGGGGGTTGGGGTCGGCGGCGGTGTGGCAGCCAATGCAGCTACGGGTCAACAACGGCCGAATATCCCGGTAGAACTCGACATCCACCTTCGCCTGTGGAACGACCAGCAAGCTGGGCTGGCCGGCTGCGTCGGCGGTGATCAAGGGGGTCTGCCGCGACAAGTCGCGCACCGCATAGTTGGTTTGGGCCGCCTCAGTCAGCGCGAAGTCGAGCGGTTGTTGGCTGTGGGCGTGGCAGCCCCCGCAATCGGCGCGTACCTCGCCGGGGCGTACCTGGTGCCAGGTCATCGCCATGTTGAGCACCATCCCGTTGCGATCCAGCGTCTGGAAGGTGAACGGGGTGTCGGCCGGGATCTTGACCAGGAAGCTGGTGTCCGGGTTGCCCTCCGGGTCGAGGATCGGTGCTCCTTGCGCGTCGCTCTTGCGTAGCGGGATCTCGCCCAGGATGCGATGGCGCTCGTTGGCGTGATTGTCGAAATGACGCCCGTTGTTGGGGCCGTAGCTACGGTGGGTGTTGGGCTCTAGGCCGACGATGCGCACTGCCCAGATGTCGCTGTCGCTGTACTTGCCAGCGTCCGCCCCTTGGCCTGTCCAGTTGGAGCTGGCGCCGTTTTGCGAGGTGTTGAAGGGGTCGAGGCCGTCGAAGGCGGCACTGCCCTTGCCGGGGAAACTCTCGCGCTTGTAGAGGCTTGAGCTACCCACCAAACCGAACGGCGTACCGGCGGGCAACTCGGCGTGCACGGTGCCGTCGTTGGGCAGCCAGGGCAGCGTGACCGGTTCGGCGATGCCGTGGATTTGGCTGTATGGAACCAGCGGGCGCGGCCACGCTTCGTTGTAGGCGGGGTTGTTCTTGATCACGACCAGGTCGTCGGGGCTCCAGATCGGATCGGCGCTGGGCAGCAAGTAGAGGCCGGCGTCGTAGTAGGGCAGCGGGGTGGGCCGGTTGAGGTCGTTGGCTGGACCGGGCGTCCAGACGGCGATCAAGTCACCGCCCGGGGCGGCCGAAGGGTGGGTAAACTTGCCGACCCGCACGCCGTCGCCGCCGACCGGCGCGGCGTTGTCGTTGCCGTGGGTCATCGGGCTGAGCGAGTACATGCCGTAGGGCATGAAGGACATCTGGAAGGGGAAGAGAAAACCGCCGCTGACCGTTTGGGTCACCGAGGGGTTCTGCGACGGGAAGGGCGAGTGGAAAGGCGGTGTGCCGGCCGGTGGTCTGGCTGGGAATCGGTAGAGAGCGCCGAAGCCGTTGTTGTTGAGGTTGTAGTAGTCGACCACCACCAGGTCCTCGCCCGGGAGCTGGGTCATGAAGTGGAAGGCTTGCGGTGCCCTGAAGGCGCTGATCAAGGGGCCCCAGTTGCGCCCGTCCGGGTAAATCGTCCAAATTCCCCACAGCCGGCGGTCGCGCAATCCCTGGCTTTCGTAGGTCGAAAAGGCGATCCGGCCATCGGCCAGCGGGGTGGGGTGTAGAGCGCTGCCGATGGTCATCGGAGCGATGGCGGTGACGTTGCCGCCGTCTTCGTCCATCACATAGAGCTGCAGGGTCGGGTTGGTGAAGCTCTGCGGCGGCAGGAAGCCGTTGCGGTTGCTGGTGAAGGCGATCTTGCCGCCGGGCAGCGGACAGGGGCCGAGATTGAGGATGCCATAGCCCAGCCGGTTGAACTGCGACGGCGGGTCGAGCGGGTTGCTTGTTGGGGGTGAACTCGCCGAAGGTCAACTGTTCGACTTGGCGGGTAGGGACATGGATCCGGAAAATGTCGGAACCCTCATGTGGCAGATCTCCGCGCTGGCCGTTGAGTTTGGCCGGCGAGAGGTCGTGGAACAGGCTGTAGTAGACCCACTCGCCGTCAAAGGCGACGAAGGGGTCGGTCACCGAGCAGTTACCGCTGCCACCGGCCTCGACGGAACAGGCGATCAGCACCTCTTCGCTGCCGTCTGGGTAGAGCAGCATTAGGTCGGCGCCCGGATCCATCCGTGCCGGGTGGAAGACCTCGGGCCAGAGGGTGTTTGTGGTGTCGCCGAAACGGG
>QIHU01000105.1 GCA_003231035.1 Acidobacteriota bacterium | reverse complement strand
GCTTCCTGATCGGCCAGCTTCAGCCCGCATCGCAACGATACCTCTACTTCGAGCGGGCCGAAGAACGCTTGGCCTTAGCCAGCGGCGGCCATCGTCTAGTTACCGTTCCGGTCGCGTCCATGGAGGAGGTGGATTCGGAAGAGCTCGATCTGTCCGACGCCGCCCTGTTCAAAGCGAACCGGCTGGAAGGGGAGAGCGCCGACCGCTACCTAGCGATGGCGGCACGGCCAAGCTACCGCTCGCGGCGTTTCGAACCGCGCTGGTTCCGCGCCCATGGCCCTGAGATCGCCGTTCTTCTGCACGGCTGGCAGCCGCTGAGCGAGCCCCTCCCGCTGACCCTGGAGGAAGCTCCCGGCCGCCACCGCTACCGGGTAGACCTCCCTGAACCGCTGGAAGCGGGGGAGGTGATCTCACTGCGGGTGCGGATGCCGATCGATCGGCGCGTCAAGCGACCCTCCCAGGTGCGGCTCAACGGTCACCCATTGCCCCTCTTCGAGACCAAGAGCACACCCAGAAAAGCGCACCAAACGACCTCTCGCCTGCGGCTGACCGAACGGACCGAGCGGTTGGTGTTGACCTTCGAGAAGCGGCTGAAGATTCCCTGGACCCCGGAAGTCGACCTCCACCGTTGGCACAGAGAGTAGTGCTGCTCACCATTTCCAGCAGTAGACTGGCCCCACGATGAGCCGCTCCGTCACTTGCAGCCTGCTGGCGCTTAGCCTGTTCCTAGCTCTCTTCCCGCTGACCCTGCCCAAGCCGGGCACGCCGCCCACTTTGAAGGCCGACGAAGGGGCCTACGTGATGATGGCGCAGTCCTTGGCGCACGACGGGGATTTGCGGGTGGAAGGGAAAGATCTAGAGAGGATATTCGCCCAGTTTCCCTACCGCCGGATCAATAACGTGATCCTGATGACCGACGACGCCTGGCGAACGACCTACTACGGCAAGCCCTATCTGTATTCCCTCTTCGCCGCTCCTTTGACTCGCTTCTTCGGGGCCAACGGGCTGCTGGCCTGCAACATGTTGCTGGCCCTCTCGATGGTTTGGATGGGGGCCTTCTACCTACGTAAGTTCAACCCCGATTGGTTGGCGGCGCTCTTCTCCAGCGGTTTCTTCCTGGCCTCCGCCGGCTTTTCGTACGTATTTTGGCTCCAGCCCGAGATCTTTCAGATGACGGCGGTGACCGCCAGCCTCTTTTTGGGCTTCCACCTGTTGACCCAAGCGCAGGGACGGCGGGCTTGGGTTCTCGCCGCCTTGTCGGGCGCGGCCCTGATGGGGGCGGCCTACGGCAAGCCGATGCTGGCCGGCTTTGCCGTGCCGATCCTGGTGGCCCTTGCCCGCCAACGCCAGTGGCGGCGGGCGACGGCCTGGGTCGTCGGCGCGGCCGTTTCGATCGGCCTCATCGCGGGGTTCTCGGTGGCGATGACGGGCCATCCTTCGCCCTACCTCGGGGTCGAGCGCCAAGGTGTCGTGCTCTGCGGGCCGGAGATCACGCCGATCGAGCCGCAAGCGAGGGAGGGGCGCATCGGCCCCGGTACCGATCGCCCCACCGGCGGCGCGTGGAGCTGGATCTTTCAAGTCCCCAAGGTGCCCTTGGGCCAGCTGGTCGAGAACTTCGGCTATTTTCTGTGGGGGAGGCACACCGGTCTCTTCCTCTATTTCCCCTTTGCCTTGATCGCCCTCCTGCTCTTCGTGGCGACCGCCGACGGGCGGAATCTGGAACGATGGTCTCTGCTCGCCTCGCTGGCCGGCATCGCTCTCTTTTTCCTCCTCTTCATTCCGCACAACTGGCATGGGGGCGGGGGGTTTATCGGCAATCGCTACTTCGTCAACGCCTATCCCGGTTTTCTTTTCCTGGTCACCCGGTTGCGGGGAGGCAAGGCGACGCTGGTCGGTTTCGGCCTGGCCAGTCTCTTCTTGGGTACTCTTTTACTCTCGCCCTTCGGTCGCAGCGCGCCGGAGCCGACCCTCCAGTCGCACGTCCGTGGTCTGCCCTTTCGCTTCTTCCCACGCGAGCTATCCCTGCGTGAGATTCCCGGCTACCGCAAGCTGAGCGCGGGGCAGTACTCGCTCTCTGGCCGCAGCGACTTGATCTTGCCTCGTGGCGAATCGATGTGGCTTCGAGGGGCCAGTCGAACAGAGCTGTGGATGATCGGCGAGCGACGGCTGACCACCGCCTCCTTCCTCCTCACCGGTCCCCAAGTCGCCAACCGAATCAGGCTACAAATGGGTTCCGACGAGCAGTGGGTCGAGTTGGACGCCGGAGGGCACGGCCGGGTTGATCTGAGGCCGGGAAAGCCGGATCGGGTGCGGCGCCAGAACGGGGCAACCTTCTACGTCTACCGCCTGATCGTGACCCCCGAGCGCGGCCGCCCTCGCGACTGGACCCGCCACTACCCACGGGGGAAGTGCGAGAACTATCCCCACCAAAAGACCACCGTGGAGACCTTCTTCTTCGGCGCCGGGCTGACCTTGCTGGGGGTCGATGGGATCGTCGAAGGCGACCCGTTCAGCCTGCGCTGGGGCCACTTCGAGATCCCCGCCACCATGGAGGCGGGCAGCGAAGTCGACTTCCCCGTTCGTCTGTTCAACACCAGCGAAGTGAGTTGGGAGAAAGGGGGCGCGGCGCGGGTCAAGCTCTCGTATCGCTGGCTCTACGAATCTGGAGAAAGGGTGGCAGCCCAAGGTAAGCGCACCGAGCTTCCCTTGCCACTCGCACCGGGAGAGAGGGCGGCGGTGCGCCAGAAGGTCGTGGCCCCCAGCACTCCGGGCAGATACATCTTGGAGCTAGATCCCGTCTTCGAACACGTCGCCTGGTTCGCTGACA
>QIHU01000314.1 GCA_003231035.1 Acidobacteriota bacterium | reverse complement strand
TGCCCCAACTAGAAACGCGAAGACCCGCACAGGCCAAGTTAGCAACAGACTCTACTCCCGCGCAAGGCCAGCGCCCGCGCCGTGCCTCGCCGCCGTCGCCGCGGCGCCCAGGAGACCGCAGATGGCGCCAAAGGCAACCATCCCCACCCACCGCAGCCACCCCTTGGTTCCACCGCCACGCAAAATCTCAGTCATCTTTCCAACAAGATCAAAGCCAGCTTGTTCGGCGCCAGAAGCCATGCCCTTCAGTGCCGCCATGGCCCCCAGCCAGAGAACGGCAAACCCGACGGCCAACACCGCTATCAGCAGACCCCGGAAAGCCAACTGGGCCGACGAGAGTGGCGGTTTGGGATCAGGCGGCCTGACCTCGAAGTTGGGCTCTCGGGCCGAAAAAGGAACGAAACGGGCGAGTAAGAGTAGGCCGGGGATGCCCACCACCATGGTCATCCAGAAGAAGTTCGACCAACCGAAATCGTAAGCCAGAACCCCGGCGATCGGCCCAGTAATGAGCCGGGGGATGCCGAACATGCTGGTAAAAAGCGCATACTGCGTCGCCGAGAATCGCTTCTGCGTCATGCGCAACAACAGCACCCCGAAAGCTCCCGTCCCTAACCCTTGGGTCAGACTCTCGAAACCCATGGCGCCGAACATCAGCGGCCGGTTGATCTCGCTGTTGGCCACCAAGATGTAGCCAAAGTTCGAAAAGATCTGCAAGAAACCAAAGATCCACAACGACCGACCGAGCCCGATGACGGAAGTCAAAGCACCGCCGAGGAAGGCGCCGGTCAGCGTCGCGGCGGTTCCCACCACGGTCAGCGCTATCCCCCGGTCGTCAGCGGTATAGCCCATATCGACCAAGAAGGGGCGCAAGAGCGCCTGCGCCAGGTTGTCCGCCATCTTGTAGAACAGAACGAAGGCGAGGATCTCGAGGGCTCGGTGGCGGGAAAGAAAGCCGAGGAACGGGTGCCAAATCGCCTCTTTGAGGCTCTTGGGCGGTACCGGTGCCACTTCCGGTTTGGGAGCGAAATAGGTCACCATCATCATCGGCAGGTAAAGGCACGCCAAGCCGACGCAGACCACCGGCCACCCCAGGCGCGCCGCCGCCGAGATGGCCAGGCCGCCAGCGAGGAACATGGCGGCGCGATACAGGGCGATGCGCGCCCCCACCGCAACTCCTTGCTCGTCCGGGCGCAAGACATCGACAGCGTAGGCGTCCACGGCGATGTCTTGGGTCGCCGCGGCGAAGGCGATCGCCAACGCCAGAGCGCCGATCACCCAAGGTGTTTCCGGGTTGTGACCGACCCCGGCCAAGGCGAGAGTTCCGGCGAAGAGGCCCATCTGAGCCAGAAGCGCCCAGCCTCTGCGACGCCCCAGCCAGGGCAAGCTGTAGCGATCCATCAACGGTGACCAGAGGAACTTGAAGGTCCATGGCGCCTGGGCGAGCGACACCAGTCCCACCACCCGAAGATCCACCCCCGAGTCGCGCAACCAATCTGGAATGGCAATCCAAACCAAGGCCAGCGGGAGGCCAGACGAGAAAGAAAGCAGCACCACCGAAAGAGTGCGCCACGTGGTCGCCGCCAGACGAATGCTGCGCCACATCCCGGGCCGCGGCGGCGCTTTGGGCGTCTTCTGCTGAGAGTCGCTCTGACTCATACGGCGGGTGCCCGAGGCATCGCCGGAGGCTCCATCCCAGAGCTCATCGCCACGCGCTCGACCAGTTCCGCTTTCTCTTCCATGGTGAGCCGGTGGCCGCCGCGCAGCGGATCGTACTCACAGTCGACGATCTTGCCGAGTACCCGCTCGTAGACCACGATGATCAGTTCGAGGATGAAGCTACAGTCACTAGAGAGCTGATCGGCCAGCGGTGCCGCCAGCCGTCGGCCCGCGGCGGCCGCGCTCCGTGCCCGCTCCACCAACTCGGCCACCAGGGCCCGTACCGACAGTGAGGACTGGCACCGTTTGAGATCGCTGAACAGCATCTCTTCGCTGACCCCGTGGCGCTCCATGTCATCGCGAGCCAGATAGAGCAGCCCTTCGTCGCCGGTGGAGAGGTCGAAGGAGAGATCCCGCAGGATGTGCGCCAGATAGGCGAACAAGCCCAACTGACGGCCACAGCCGATGAGGTCGAACCCCGCTGGCGGCAGGTAGCGCTCCCCCTCTCCTAAGCGCGCCGCGATCAGGTAGAGGTAAATCGTGGTGGGCGCCACCGTCGCCCCTTCAGCGTAGCCGAGAAACTGGTCATAGCTGTCGAACCGGTGTTGGTCGATATCCAAGTGCATGGCGGCGAAGAAATTTCGCCACAGCGAAGAAGGCAGCGGGAAGAGGGCCATCGATTCTCCCGCGGCCGCCAGAAGATCTTCGGCCTGCTCGAATTCGCACCGCCGCGCCGCCTCGGGAAAGGGTTGGGTGGGATCCTCGACAGCGCGGTCGAGAAGCTCCCGCCATCCATCCACCACCGCGTGTTCAGCCTGCCGCTCGGCTTGGGAGAGCTGCTGGCGCGAGGGGATCGAGTCAATACGATCGTCCACCACCCTCATCACCGCGTACAAGGCGCAGAAAGCCTTGTAGCGCGCCCCATCTTCGAAATAGCAGCTGGTGAGGTAGAGGTTGTTCAGATCTTTGGCCGCGATCGTCTCGGCAAGGGCGAATCGACCGCTGAGCGAGCCTGGATTCATGGCGGGAACCTATCATCCGAGGGGGACGGGGGCCACCTTCCTTGCGGACCGACGCAAGAAACCGGGGGCAAAGATCTCGCGCCGCGGCACCGCGTGGCCCACGAGGCCCATGAATCGGTCCGCCCACCGCTGGCTGTGTGAGGCGCGCCAAGCGGCCAGCTCGACCAAGGGCACCACCGAGTGAATGCGCTGCAAGAGTCGTCCAAATCGAAAATCGTTACCCATCTCCCGCCTCCAGAGCCGCTCGTAGCGCTGCAAGGGCGCTTGCGCGGCGGCCAGTTCGCCCGAGTCCAGCGCAGCGGCCGCGGCTTGCGCGGCCAGCATGCCTGAGCGCACCGCGGTGTGAATGCCATGGCCGGTAAAAGGGTCGATCATCCCGGCGGCGTCACCGACCAACAGCAGGCCATCGGCGATACATACCCGCCGCCCATCTCCCGTAGGCAACCGCCAGCCGGCGGCCGGCGGCGCGGCGCTCCACTCGAGGCGATGGGCGAAGAGTTCCTCCAAGACGGCTTGCAGCCGCAGATCCTGCCGTTGGCGATCGTCCGCCACCATCCCGAGCCCCACGTTGACCAGGCCACCCGGGGCGGGGATCATCCAGCCACAGCCCGGCAGTAGGCGGCGATCGGCGAGCACTTCCATCCACTCCCCCATCAGATCGGCCGGGGCTGGCGCGTAAGTTCGCATGGCGATTAATCGTCTAG
>QIHU01000209.1 GCA_003231035.1 Acidobacteriota bacterium | reverse complement strand
TCGAGTTCATGGTCAACCATCTCCAACAACTCGGCGACGGGCACAACTTGGGCCATGGGAAAGCTCTCCTAGAATTATCGCAAAGGAGGCCAAGAGTACCGCAGGAGCGGGAGGAGAACCACGGCTTCAACCAGCCGGAACTGCTTGAGGTGCCACCCGATTCGCAAGTCCTGTCCTTTTAGTGATCCCACTTGAAGAGCCGTTCCAAGTCGCGAGCGCCGTGCAGGATCCGGATTATGCATAGCGGCTTGGCTTCTGGATTGTAGAGCAGGAGGTAGCTGTGTACGCGCCACCAGCGGATGGTGGGGCCGGTCAGGTGTTTTCTTCTCCAGCCGATTCCGGGCGATGCGGTGAGGGTGTTCAGTGCAGTGGTGAAGTCGCCGGCTACCTTGTCGGCAATGGCGGTGCTGCCGCTGTCTTGAGCGATGTGCTCAAGGATTTTTTGGAGTTCGGTGTGGGCGAGCGGTGAGAGGACCCATGGGGGCATGGGGTTTAGGAGGTGCGGTCAGGGCGTGTGGTGAGATTTGCCCGCATCTTGGCGATGGCCTCGGGGCCGTCGATCCATCCGCCCTGTTCGGCGGAGCGCAGTCCCTCGTCGATAAGGCTCTGGAAGTAGGCGCGGGTGCGTTGTTTGAGTTCTTCGGGTAGGAGGGCCAGTTCTTCGTCGCTCAGATCTTCGTAGAGCCACTTCTCGACCAGCCGGCGATGCTCTGCCTCTTCCAGGAGACGCAGGCCATCGCGGACTACTTCGCTGGCGGTCCGGTACCGGCCAGTGCCTACCTGAGCCCGCACGAATTGCTCTTGGGCCTGGGGTAGCGATACGTTCATGGTTTGTCTGTGCGCCATGCGCTGAGAATGGCATGGGCGGGAGATTGTGTCAATTATTGCCACAGTGGGGTGGTTTCCAGGCTGAGGTGCTGGTCATCTGAACGGTCGAGGTGCTGAACGGTCGAGGTGCCACCCGACTTGCAACTCCTTTGCAATCAGTCTCTTGCATACTGGTTAGGGCCTCTCCGGTCGATCCGAATCCTTGGGCTGAAACGGGGCCTTCTACGGTCGCCCGAGGATCGATTGGAGGACTCTCTGCAAGGTGTCCCGGTCTTCCTTCTGAAGGCTGCCGAGTTTGCGTAGGACAAGGCTGCGCTCGATGGTCGTGAGGACGGGCTTGAGTACCGAAGGCTTGAGGTGCCAGTTTCTTCCAGCGAATCAGAGATCACCGTTGCTTCGCCGAGACCGCTCGTGGGCCGCGGTTGGCTGGTGACAGCGAGGATGATGAGGTCCGGCCGTTCGCGGTGGTACGGGGTGGAGGAGACGACTACGGCAGGACGACGCTTGGAGTAAGACTGGTCGGTGAAAGGGAAAGGGACGAGGACCAGGTCGCCGAACTCATAGCCGGTCATAGTCGGCGTCGTCGGGGTTGTTCCACACCTGCCCGAAAGAGCTCTCGGCGAGCTTTGTGCTGGCCTGGATAAGGCGCCGCTCTTCATCGCGCAAGCGCAGGAAGTCGACGAAATCTTCCACTTCGGCCACCCGCTCGGGCGGCAGGCTTTGGATCTTCTTGAGAAGTTCCTGTTCCGAGAGCTTGGCTTGCGCCATGGTCGGTCTCTCTCCTAGTGGTGAATGGGCTAGCGGTAGATTCTAGCGCCAACGGTGCTGCTGGGCACCAGGGGCAAACTCGGCGTGTCCGAGTACTCGCCACTTGGCAGGTCATGCCATACCTCGCCTTCTACTCTAGCTTCTCTCGGTGGGACTGTCGATACTTCTGCCGACTGGAGGGTGGGCACCGTGTTCCGCCTAGCCTCGTAGAGGATGGTGGCCTCGGTTAGGGGCGGGAGGAGAAGCAGCCGCTAGCCGCGCGGGTTCGATTCGAGCCGCTGGCGGGCCTCGGCGAGAAGTCCAGCGGCCAATTGCCGCTCGTTGGCCTCGGCCAGCAAGAGCATGGCGGCCAACACCTCGCGCTCGACCCCCATGCCGCGCAACACCGCCACCACCTCCGCCGCCAACGGCGGGATCTCCTCCCACCGCCCTTCGGTGACGTAGAGGGCAGCAAGGTCGAGAGTGACCAAGGCAGCGTCCAAACCGATCCCTTCCCTGAGAAAATTCTCGCGAACCTCGCTGAACGCCGATTCCGCCTTACTTGGGCGCCCGAGGCCGGCTTCGATTCGGCCTTCCCACCACAAGACCCGAAGGTGCTCCAAGGCCCCGCCATACTGTGCACAGAACTCCTTGGCGCGGGGCAGCAGCCGCTCCGCTTCGACGAATCGATCCAAATCGCACAGCAGGCGCAAGTGAATACTCGCCGCCACCCAACGCAACACCGGCTCTCGTTCTGGATGGAGCATGCTCTCGCCCCGCTGCACGGCCTGGAGCCCCACCAAAGGCCGGCCGAGTTTCAACTCCATCTTGGAGGTCTGGAGTAAGACCCGCCCCAACCCATGCCAATCGCCGAGGCTGCCGTACAACTTGGCCGCTTCTTCCAACGGTCGCCGAGCCTCTTCGAACTGGCGACGGTGGATCTCCAGCGAGGCCTGGAAGGAGAACACTTCGGCCCGTGCCGCCTTACCCACCATGGGCTGCCCGGCCAACTCGCCCGCCTTGTCCAGCGCCCACTCGGCGGCCGGCAAATCGCCAAGAATGCGCAACACATTGCCTCGCGCGCCCCAGGAACGGGCCATTAGGGGTGGTTGATCGAAATCCGCCAGGAAACTATCTTGGTCTTCGCTGAGGCGGCTGGCCAGTTCCGTCGCCAGGTGGGCATCGGCAAGGGCCTCGCGGGGCAGGTCGCTCCACCGACCGCGACAGCGAGCGAGCAGCCCTTCCACCACCGCGGG
>QIHU01000615.1 GCA_003231035.1 Acidobacteriota bacterium | reverse complement strand
CGGCTTGGTCCTAAGCCGGCAAATCGCCGAAGCCCACGGCGGTAGCCTGGTCCTAGAAAACCGAACTGACGGCCCCGGTTGCCGGGCTCGGTTACGGCTGCCTTTGATCCGCTCTGTTGGTGGGTGACTGGCGTCATCACAGTGAATCTACTCACTTCGTAAGGCCAATGCTGGGCTCACTCTGGCGGCCCGTGATGCTGGAATGTAGCTGGCGACGAAAACCGTCAGAAGGAATAGAACGACTACCGCAAGGAAAGTCACCGGGTCCAGACCGCTAGTCTGAAACAACATCGACTGCATGAGTTGCGAGACCAAGACTCCACCCAAGAGGCCGATCCCGATCCCGGCGCCAGCTAGGATGATCATCTTGCGCACCACTAGCCAAGTCACCTGCTGAGTGGTTCCGCCTAGAGCTATGCGGATCCCGATCTCACGCCGTCGTTGTACTACCTGAAACGAGACGAATCCATAGATCCCGACGATTGCGAGAATGAGCGCCGACAGACCGAAGATTAGAATCATCAGGCTGATCGTTCGTTGTGGCGCCACCAAATCCGCTAGGGCACTGTCGAGGCCAAGCGCTCTCTTAATGGCGACATTGGGGTCGACCTCCCGAATGGTCTGGCGCAGGAGGAGCAAGAGACTAGGTTCAGCATTGTTTGCTGCCGCGAAGAGGATCATCCTGCCACCAGAAGCCTGTGAGTAGGGCAAGTAGATGTCGTATTGACTATTCCCACCCAGCCCAACTCGCTGGATATCTCCGACCGTACCAATGACAGTGCGCCAGACTTCGTCGCTTGCAACCCAGAGCAGTTTCTCGATCGGATTCTCGCCGGGCCACAGCCGACTGGCAAGGCCCTGATTGATCACGGCAACTTGTTTCGTGTCTTCGCGGTCGAAAGAGGAGAAGGTTTCACCCAGCAGCACTGGAATTCCCAGGGTTTCGAAGTAGTTCCCGGAAACCCTCTGAACTCCAGCCAAGAACTCGGCCCCGCGAACTCCTGATTCGTCTTTAAGATAGGACCTGCCCCAGGAGGCGAATGGAAGGAAGGATCCCGCAGCTACAGATTCAACTCCGGGGACCTCTCCCACTCGTTGCAGTAGATCCTGGTAGTACGACTTGCGCAGGTCCGCGGCCGAGTAGGGGTTGCTGGGGAGTACCAAGTCCACGGCCAACACTCCCTCCAGGCGATGGCCGGGATTGACCGCCTGCAAATTCAGGAAGCTGCGCACCATGAGCCCGGCGGCAATCAAGAGCACGAAGGACAGAGCGATCTCGCCGACGATCAAGATCCGACGAGCGCGTTGACGATAAAACCTGACCGATTGGCCTCCACCTTCTTTGAGGCAGGTGTTGAGATCGAGCTGCGAAACTCGCAGTACTGGCAACACTCCAGCAAGAATTGCCGCGACAACAGTGCTGAGCGCGGTGATCAGGAAGACGGCTGGGTCCAGACCGAAATTGAGGTTGGCGATGTATTCTGGTGGCAGTGAGGTCAGGATCAGTCGGAGAAATGTGTAAGCAAATGCCAGACCGACCACACCTCCTAGAAAACTGAGCAGCAAGCTTTCAGCCAGGACCATGCGAGAGATATTCCATTGGCTGGAGCCAAGGGAATAGCGAACCGCGAACTCCCGGTCTTGGGAAGAAACCCGCTCCAGGAGAAGGCTGCCGACATTCACGCAGGCAATGATCAGGATGAGAACCACGATGGCCGCCAAGAGCCCGACGGTCTTCTTGAAAGGGCCAATACGGAATTCTGACAGGCTCGACAGAGCAAAGCTCCACGTCTCGTTCGTCCCCGGATGATCCTGCTCGAGTTGCTGCGCGATCAGACCCAACTCAGCTTCCGCCGTGTCCCGATTGCTGCTTGGACCAAGACGTCCCAATGCTAGGAGGCCTCTTTGCTGGCGCTCGGTCTCGTGCACCTCCTTGGCCATGGGCACCCAGATCTCAGCCTGGTCAGGGAAACGGTGGGAACTTGGCACGATGCCGATGACTTCGTAGCCCCGGCCGTTGAGGTCGATAACCCTACCGAGGACTTCTGAATCGGCGTTGAAGTGGCTCCGCCACACGTCCTCGCCTAAGAGGACTACGGTGCTTCCCTCATGCAAGCTGTCGGACGGTTGGAACAAGCGCCCTTCCAGGGGGCGCGCTCCGATCATCTGGAAGAGATTCGTCGTTGTCCTCGCGGCGGTGACGGCGGTTGCCTGGTCGCCTTCAATGAGATTCAGCTGTACGACAGCCATCGCCGCTATTTCGTCGAACTGGCTGCTGAGGTTGCGAAGGTCCTCAAAGTCTGGCCGCGAGAGCCCAAACCTGCCATTACTTCTCTCGGTTACGGCTTGGACGATCAGAAAGCGATCCAAGTCAGGAAAGGGATAGGGGTTGAAGAGCACCTCGTTGCAGATGCTGGTGACTGCTGAGATGGATCCCAGACCCACCGCCATGACCAATACGGAAGTGGCCAGAAAGCCGCGACTCCGGCTCAGTCTACGGACTGCGAGTTTCAGATCGCGGATCACCGGAACGTCCGGCGGGCATCCAGCGTTTCTGTTTCTCGCAAGTTTCCTCCACTTGTCATCTGGGATTGAGCACTGTTCGAGTCAGCCCTTCCGGTCCATGATACTGGATCTACGATATCCGCTTGGTTCAGCGTGATTGAGGAGCAATCTTGACTCGAGAGAAATCGTGGCACTCTCAACTTAGTGCTTCCCGTGCCTACACGACAAGACGGCGTTCGAGTATGGCCAGTGTGTCTCGGCTCGCAGTTCGGTTGGACCGGGATCTGTTGGTTTTGTGTGAGTCATGCCGCGATCTCGGCATCTTTGTTCATCAAGGCATCCA
>QIHU01000212.1 GCA_003231035.1 Acidobacteriota bacterium | reverse complement strand
CGAGGTGGTCTATTTGCTCTCGTTCCAGCCCGACGAGCTCAAGCACAACGGCAGGTACCACCGCCTTAAAGTGAAGTTCAAGGGCGACACCTTCTTCACCCAGGTGATCCATCGCCCCGGCTACAGGGCTCCGCGCTCCCAGCCGTAGAGCGCTCTTAGCCTCGCGCATGGGATAAGCTGAGGAATCCGCCGCCTGGGTCTACCGCGCTCAGGGCGGCGCATCCCTTCAGTTCAGTTCAAACCCTTCGCGGTATCGGTTTCGCGGTGACTACACTCGATTCTCCGATCCGCCTCCTCCTGGTGACTCACTCGCTTTCGGGCGGAGGAGCGGAGCGTTTCGTCAGTACCCTGGCCAACAACCTGGACTCCGAACGCTTCACCATTGCCATCGCTACGGCGACCGATCGAACGGGCTATCGCATTTCATCGCGAACTGAGCTGTTTCCGCTAGGTTTTCGCGGAGTGCTATCTCTACCGCGCACTGTTGGTCGGTTGACCGCGATGATCGATCGCTGGCGGCCGGATCTGCTGCTCAGCAACGTTCTCTCGACCAACTGTCTCGTGGGAGCCGCCCTGCGCCGAAGCACGCATCAGCCGCCCTGGGTTGCCAGAATAGGCAACGCCCCTGAACTTTCAGAGCCGCTGCTGCAAAAGTGGTGGGCCCGCAAGTGCTACCCGCGAGCCTCCTCCCTGGTCAGCAACTCCGAACGAATGCGCACCGCCATCGCTCGCCACTACCCGGCGCTGGCCGATCGTTGCGTGAGTCTGGCCAATCCCACCGACTTTGCGCGCATCGATCGACTGGCCGCGGAGGGTTCGAGATCGGCCGGTTCGGCGGAGGTTGCCACCGTCCTCTGGGTGGAGAAGCGGCCGGAGTTGGCTCTGGCTGCCGTGGCGCAGGCTCGCAAGCGGGTCAGTCTACGCCTCCAGATCTGCGGCGAAGGGCCTCTGCGTCGCAAGATCGAGCGCCAGGTCGCTCGAAGAGGGCTCGACGACGTGGTCGAGTTGCTCGGTTTCTGCGACAATCCCTATGCACGGATGGCGGGAGCGGACACCCTACTGATGACCAGCGACTACGAAGGACTACCCAACGCCTTGATCGAAGCCCAAGGGCTCGGCCTGCCCGCCGTCTCGACCGCTTGCCCCTATGGTCCCGACGAGATCGTGAAACCGGGCGAGACCGGCTTCCTGGTGGAGCCTGGCGACGTCACCGGTACGGGAGAGGCACTCGTTCGCCTGGTCGAAGATCCGGCCTTGCGCACTCGAATGGGGGCGGCCGCTCGGCTTCGGGCGCGGCAACTCTTCGGGCTCGATCGACTGCTCCCGCTGTGGCAAGCGCACCTGCTCGACGCGGCGGGGAGGAGCTAGCGAATGTGTGGCATAGCCGGCCTCGTGTTGAACTCGGGCGAACGGGTGGAGCGCGCTGTGCTGGGGCAAATGATCGGCAGCCTCGCCCACCGTGGCCCCGATGCCGAGGGGCTTCTGGTCGAAGGCAATGTGGGGCTAGGCCACCGTCGATTGTCCATCATCGATACCTCCGAAGAGGCCAACCAGCCGTTTGAAGACACCGAAGGCCAGATCGCGATGAGCTTCAACGGCGAGGTCTACAACTTCAAGGAGCTGGCCGAGGAGCTGGGAGCCAAGGGTTACCGATTCCGCACCCGGAGTGACACCGAAGTGGTGATCGCGGCCTGGAAGGAGTTTGGGCCGCGCATGGTCGACCGCTTCCGCGGCATGTTCGCCTTGGCCCTCTTCGACCGCGCCAAGCGCCAACTCTTCTTGGCCCGCGACCACTTCGGCAAGAAACCCCTCTACTACTGCCACGACAGCTCCGGTTTTGTCTTCGGCTCCGAGATCAAAGCCCTCCTCGCCCGACCGGGAGTCTCACGCGATCTCGACCTGGGCGCCATCGGCCAGTACATGGCCTTCGGCTGCACAGTGGGCGAGCGCACCATTTACCGCCAGGTGCGCTCCCTCCTGCCCGGCCATAGCCTGCTGTTGAGTACCGACCAGCCGGGCCTCGACCCGGTCGTCGAGCGCTTTTGGGACTACCAGCCAGACCCGGTGGCCGCCAACGGCCACCCTCCCGACACCGCCGCCCTGCTGGAGGAACTCGACGCTAGTTTGCGCGAAGCGGTACGGTTGCGCATGATCAGCGACGTTCCACTGGGCGTCTTCTTGAGCGGCGGGATCGATTCGAGCCTCATCGTCGCCTACATGGCCCAGCTGAGCACCGAACCGGTCAAGAGCTACAGCATCGGCTTTCGCGAGGAAGGGTGGGACGAGTCGGGTTACGCCCGGGCGGTGGCCGACCACCTGGGGACCGATCACCGCAACGAGATGGTGACCCCGGATGCGCTCGAAGTCCTTCCCTCCTTGGTCGAAGCCTATGATCAGCCCTTCGCCGATGCCTCGGCGATTCCCACCTGGTACGTCAGTCGGTTGGCTCGACGCCACGTCAAGGTGGCGTTGTCTGGGGACGGCGGCGATGAACTCTTCTACGGCTACCAGCGCTATCCCAGCGCGGCGACCCTCGACCGCTTAGGCAGAGCGATCACCCCGCTCGGCAGACTAGCCGCCCGGGGCCTCTCGCACTTGATGCCGCGGGGCTCGTACCTGCGCCGCGGTCTCGACCGAGTCTCCCAGCGCGGGGTGGTGCAGTATCTCCACGCGCTGGGCTTTTCCGGTGTCTTTCTGCGCCTCCTGCGCCCCGAGGTCTTGCAGGCCCTCGGCCCGGTGGAGGAGCAAGAGGCGGCGCGCGACTTCGTGCGCGCTCCCGATCTTTCCCTCTTGCAACGTTGCCAGTAC
Source organism: Acidobacteriota bacterium (assembly GCA_003231035.1). Taxonomy (GTDB): domain Bacteria; phylum Acidobacteriota; class Thermoanaerobaculia; order Multivoradales; family SZUA-115; genus SZUA-115. Next base: position 913 of record QIHU01000212.1, on the reverse strand, counting down.
ACCGACATTCGCCGCTTCTTGGCCGATCAGATCCTGGTCAAAGTCGACCGTGCCTCGATGGCCCATTCCCTCGAAGTCCGCAGCCCCATCCTCGACCAAGGAGTGGCGGCGGTGGCTGCGCGCATCTCACCGGCGGCGCAATTGGGCAAGGGCGAGCAGAAGCTGCTCCTGCGCCAGCTGGCCTACCGCTACGTGCCCCGGGCCTTGCTCGATCGTCCCAAGCAGGGCTTCTCGGTGCCCCTGGTGCGCTGGTTCCGCAATGAGCTGGAACCCGAGATCCGTCGCGCCATCGACGACGAGAAGAGCCCGATGTGGGCCTTCTTCGACCGCAAGGAAGCCAAGAGTCGCTTGGAGGGCCACCTGGCCGGCAGAGCCAACGCGGAGCATGTCCTCTGGCGGCTGCTCTTTTTCTCGGCGTGGACCGAGCGTCATCTGCGATGAGTCTTGACAATACAGCGACCGCGACGAACGCCAGAACTCCCCGCGTCGCGGCCATCGTGCTCAACTACAACGGGCGCGAGGTGACCCTGCTGGCTCTCGAAAGTCTGACCCGGATGCACTACCCGGCCTACGACGTACTGGTGGTGGACAACGGTTCGAGCGACGGCTCCCACGAGGCGATTGCCGACGCCTTCCCGCAAGTCCTCCACCTGCGCACCGAGAAGAATCTAGGGCCAGCCGGCGGCGGTAACTTGGGGATCCGCTGGGCGCTGGAGCGGGATTACGACTACCTGCTGATTCTCAACAACGACATCGAGGCGGCGCCGAACCTGCTCACCGAGATGGTGGCCACGGCCGAGAGCGACCCAACGATCGGCTGCGTCGGCCCCAAGGCCTACTACTACAGCGATCGCAACCGCATCTGGTCGGCCGGTGGCGAGCTGCGCTTCCGCGAGGCGGTGACCGACGAGCG
>QIHU01000460.1 GCA_003231035.1 Acidobacteriota bacterium | reverse complement strand
CTCCCGGACTCTAGCCTCTCCTTCATGGTCGATCACATCGTCCAGCGCCACGGCGACGAGACCAGCCGCTATGGCTTCGGCAGCCGTGGTCTCGACTTCCCGGCGGCACGCTCTTGGGCAAGCGCCCGCCAACGCAGCGGCCAACCCGGACTGATTCTCGCCACCAGTTTCTCTCTCGCGGGGTGGCTCGAGCGACTCCAGCAGCTAGGGCTGCGCTTCCGCCTACCGCCGTCCACGATCGTCTTTGAGACCGGGGGTTACAAAGGAAAGAGCCGGGAGCTTTCCCGCCACGAACTGCTGGCCGCGCTGGCGGAGCATCTCGGGGTCGCGGCACAACGGGTGGTGCGCGAGTACGGCATGACCGAACTCACCAGCCAGTTCTACAGTGCAACTCTCCACGGTGGCGACCCCGACCTCTTCGTCGCCCCGCACTGGGTGAGGGTACGAATTCTCGACCCCGAGACGCTCGACGAGGTTCCGGCCGGCCAAACGGGTCTGGTGGCCATCTTCGATCTCGCCAATCTCGGTTCCGCCGTGCACCTCCTCAGCGAAGACCTCGCCGTCGCCGAAGAGGGTGGCTTCAGGTTGGTCGGCCGCGCCTCCCAGGCGCAACTACGCGGCTGCTCACTCACCGCCGAGGCGCTCGCGGGCTAGCCACAGGCCCAAGAGGTTGCCCTCGGTATCCCTAAAACGAGCGAACTCGCCAGCTTCACCGACCTGCCGCGGCGTGGCCACCACCTGCCCTCCCGCCGCCGTGACCTTCTCCAGCACCGCTCGCAAGCCGGTGCCGCTGAGATGAATCACCAATAACGGTTGGTCACTGCCCAGCTCCTGGGCCGGCACCAACCCGCCCTGAATCGCCCCACGTACAGCGCTCGACGAGGGCTCTTCGGGGTCTGGAGTCCGCACTTGGCAATAGAGGCCCTCGCCCCAGGTTTGCGGCTCGACCCGCCAGGCGAAGACTTCACGATAGAAATCCGCCGCTCGTTCGATATTGTGAGCCGGAATCTCAAAATGGCTGACCGTCGCCCGCATCGTCGTCCCTCTCGGTAAACCGTTCATCGAGGTTTCTAGCCAACGAAAGTATCCCATGCCCCCGCATCCCCACGCCCTGCCCGAAGATCTTGCCCGCCACCCCACACCCACGACCACGCTCCTCGCGCGGATTGTCGAACGGCTCGCCACCCGCGGGAGCCGGGCGCTTCGCCAAATCGGACACCGGCGCCTGCTCGACTGCTGGGCCGGCACCGTCGAAGCCTTTCGCGACCCCGTCTCCAGCGAGCGACAAGAACTCGACACCGCCCTGACTGCCCACTGCCGGCTGTCCCCAGCCGGTCTCAACGCCGCTCTGGAAGCTGTCCTCGCTGGGGTTGCCAGAGGGCCGGCCACCGCCCTCTTCCAGCGCGCCGCCAGCCTCGCGCCCGCCGCCGCCCGGGAGCAACCGGCATGGATCATCCTCGCCTCCAACCTCCCGGCACTGGCCGTTCAACCGCTTCTCCTCGCCCTGGCCCGCGGCCGCTCGGTGATCCTCAAATCCCCTTCCGTCGAGCCTTCGTTCACCCCTCGATTCGTGCGCGCCCTGTGCGCCCGCGAGCCACGGTTGGAAGAGGCGATCGTGGCGCTCACCTGGCGGGGCGGAGATCGCGAAATCGAGGCCCCTCTGCTCGCCAGCTGCGCGCCGATCGTCGCCTACGGGGAAGCGGCGACGCTCGTCGATCTCGAAGCGAGGGCAGCCGGTCGCATCGTCGGCCACGGCCCCAAGACCAGCTTGGCCATGGTCAGCCACGACGCGGATCCAGCAACCGTGGCGCAAGGGCTGGCCCGAGATATCGCTCTCTTCGATCAACGGGGATGTCTCTCCGTGGCGGCGGTCTACACCGCGGGCGATGGCTCGCTCTTGGCGAGCGAACTGGCCGCGGCGCTGCACGAGCAAGCCGGCCATCTCCCCCCCGGCCCACCCACCGTGCCAGAGGCCGTGGCCGTGCAGCAACTTCGCGGCGAAACCCAGATGCGCGGTCTCGAAAGCCACTTTCTCGACCTCGCCTCCGGCACCGTGCTGGTCGACCCTGAACCGAGTTTCCACCCCTCGCCGGGGCTGAGAACCGTCCGCATTCACCCGCTTCCAAGGCTGAGTTCCCTCCCCGACCTGCTCACCCCATGGCAGGGCCAACTCCAAGGGGCGGCGTTGGCCGGCGAAGCAGCTTGGCAACTAGTGCCACGCCTTCGCTCCTTGGGGATATCCCGCTACGCCACAGTGGGCGAGTTGCAGTTCCCTGACGCCAGCTGGGAGAACGAGGGTTCGCTGCTAGAACTGTTCTGACAACCAGCGCAGGGTGACCAGCAGTTCATCGTTCTGGCGTACCGCACCGGTGGCCAGCACGAAATCATTGGCCGCGTACTCGGCGGTGAGATCCAATCGCGGCAGGATTGCCAAGCGCACACCGTAGTCGAGCTTCTCCCATTCCCAAGTGATACTGGGAGCTGGAAAGCCGGGAGCGCCGCCAAACTCGGGATCCAGCTTCGAAAAACGCAGCGCCGGAGCGATCGACGGGAATAGCTGTTGTCCACCGATCGACCAGGCCAACGGTAGGTCGATTCGCCAGGCCGCTTCGAACTCATACCCAGTTCGCTTCAAGCCAGCGGCCTCCTGATCGACGTACTGACCAAAGAGCGAGAAGCCGCCCCAGTACAGCCACAGATTGCCGCCAAATTCATCCTTGTCACGCCCGACAATGGCCAGCGGAGCCTGGTTGAAAGGGCCACGCAAGAGGTCCAAGTCACCGCCGTAGAAGGTACCGGTGAGATCGACCGTGTCGGCCAGCTCCCGCTGATAACCAAAGGCCAGGATCTCCACCCCGCGCGTTCC
>QIHU01000671.1 GCA_003231035.1 Acidobacteriota bacterium | reverse complement strand
TGCGGATCCTATCCAGGACGCCGGCCAGCCGTTTGGAGGCCTCCGGTGAATAGTGGATCCAGTCAGTATTCCTGGGCAGCAAGATGACTTCAATATGATCCGAGAACTGCTTGAAAATCTCGACCATGCGGATAAAGGCTTGCACCAACTCCTCCTCGAAGTGCATCTCTTCGATGTCGCAGCAGGTGGTGCGGCGTAGTTTGTCGTTTTTTCATTCTCCGGGGCAGCTGGCGCAGCGCGTAGAATTCCTTGAATAGTTCCAAAGTGGACTCCGAACGCTCCTCCGGTATGGTGCCGGCGCCTTGCCAGGGGTAGTACCAGTCTTCGCCGGGGTAGTCGGGGTACCGCTCTTCGAACCGTTCGGTGAGTTGCTTGCCCACCTCCCGAAGCCGTTTGGCCTTCTCCTTGTCCTCGGCCAGGTCGCTCCTCGGCCTCGGTGGCCGCAAGAACCCTCCGAACTCCCAGGTGATCATCTCCGCGGAGATTCCATCCCGGACGTAGTAGATGTTGAACATCTGAATACCCCGCGTTGGATCTTGCTTGGCGATCTCCCACATCTCCCGGGGGCTGGCCAAGAGCCCGACGAAGGAGTCGATGACCGGCTTGGCGCCGTTGAAACGGCTGATCGTGTTTTGGAACGGATTGAACTCGATCAGGGTCAGCTCAAGCCGCCGATCCTCCTCTTCGAAGGCGTCGCGAATACGCCGAGCCAGGTAGTCCTGGAAGTAGGGATTCAAGCCGCCGAAACCGAAGTTGAACGACTTGACTTCGGCCCCTCGTTGGGTCAGTTGCCGGTCGAACTGCCGGGATGAGAAGCCGGTAGCGACCATCGACGAGCCGAAGAACATCACCAGGCCGTCCTCTTCGGCGATGATGCGAGGCGCTTGGATGAGGATCAAGATCGGCCAGAAGATCCATGGCTTGCTCTCCAGCAGGTCTGATTTGTGGAGCACGAAGAGGTCCATCAGGTGCATCACCAGTACCGATCCCACCGTCATCCAGAGGATCGTGAAGGCTACCGGCCCCGATGCGGGCAGCGATCCCCCGAAGCCGTGCAAGTCTGCGAGAATCGCCACCGCCGACCCCAGGCTGGTGGCCCGGAAGAGGACCCACCCGAGGAGGACCAGGTAGACGGTCGCCGCCCACTTTGATGCCGCGAATCCAGGGCGAGTTGGAGCCGTGGAACCCGGCGAGCGCCTTGACCCGCGACAACCGGTGGCTGGCGGTGATCAGCAGTCCGTGGAAGGCGCCCCAGGCGACGAAGGTCCAGGCGGCTCCGTGCCATAGGCCGCCCAGCAGCATGGTGATCATCACGTTGCGCAAGCGAAGGTGGTTGCGGTTACCGCCGAGCGAAATGTAAAGATAGTCGCGCAGCCAGGTCGACAGCGAGATGTGCCAACGGCGCCAGAAATCGATCGGAGAGAGGGCGAAGTAGGGAAGGCGAAAGTTGAGTGGAATTTGAAACCCTAGGACCAAGGCGAGGCCGATCGCCATGTCGGTGCAGCCCGCGAAGTCGCCGTAGATCTGGCCGGCGAACGCCAGCACGCCGGTCCAACTTTCGAGCACACTGACGCCGCTGGAGGTGTCAAACGCCTTGGCCGCAGGATGGGCCAGAAGATCGGCGAGCGTCTTTTTGAACACGCCGGCGGTGATCAGGAGGAAACCGTGCTTGGCGTTGTCCCAGGTCGGGACGGGAAGGCTGTGCATCTGTGGCAGGATTTGGCGGGCGCGCAGAATTGGCCCGGCCACCAGCTGTGGGAAGAAGGAAAGAGCGGCGACGAACTCCATCAGCCCTTTGCGCGGCTTCATCTCTCCGCGATAGACATCGATGGTGTAGCTCAGACTCTGGAAAGTGTAAAAGGAGATTCCGACCGGCAGCACCCAGGAAAGGGTCGGTACGTCGGGGGTAACTCCGAAGAGGCCGAGGAAGTCGGCCACCGAGGCGAGGACGAAATCGGCGTACTTGAAGAGGCCGAGCAGCCCTAATTTGAGCACCACAGAAAGGCTGAGCCACCGTTTCTTCTTCCTCCGCGAGTCGCTGGCCTCGATGGCCTGGGCGATGAAGTCGTCCGCCACCGCGCTGAACAGCAGCAGCGGGATGAAACGGTAGTTCCACGCTCCGTAGAAGATCAGGCTGGCGACCACGATGAAGTAGATCCGCGGCTTGTGCCGGAGCAGCACCAGGCCGTATCCCACCAGGAAGAGGAGGAAGAAGAGGTAGAAGATCGGCGTATTGAAGATCATCCGTCACCAGGTCCAAACCAACTAGCAGATGGGTTGAAGGCCGCCCTGAGGCTCCATGTTCGGGGTTACACCTCCCATAAGTCGCGTGGGCGAGAAAAGTTTCGACCGGCACCAAGTCGTTGCCCGGTTCGTTCCTGGCGAAGACAGGGTGCGCCCCGGCCTATTTCTTGCTTGAGCCTTGGGCCACGATCGATTACTTTTGGAGAGCCTTTTTCTTCCGATCGCCAACCAGTGCCGGCCTGATGTGGCATGCCACCGGCTGCGGTACGTGTACGGCCGGTGTGGTCGTCCGGGTCGGAGGGAGCAGCGAACCGAACCGATGGAGAGCCGATGAGCGACGAAGTCAGACCCTATATTTCCGCCTCGCAATCGATTCCCGAGTTCACCTTCCAGGCGGTGTTGCTGGGGATTGTCCTCAGCGTGGTCATGTGCGCCGCCAACATCTATGTGGGCCTGTACGCCGGCATGACGGTGAGCGCGGCGATTCCCGCTTCGGTGATCTCGATGGGCATTCTTCGCGGCTTGCTCAAGCGCGGGACGGTGCTCGAAAACAACATTGTGCACACCATCGCCAGCTCGGGCGAGAGTTTGGCGGCCGGGATTATCTTCACCGTGCCGGCGCTGG
>QIHU01000831.1 GCA_003231035.1 Acidobacteriota bacterium | reverse complement strand
GCCCGCGGCATCGAGGATCTGGCCTTCGTAGCTCACCGTATCGGGGAAGTCCACAGCTAGCATCGGGCCCACCGCCAGCAGCGCTACCAGCGCGACTAGCACCGTGACCCGTCCGAGGGTTGCGCCAACAGACGGCGCGGTCAAGCGAATTCCTTGCATTCGACTCTCCTTGCAAAAATGTGAGGGGGTCGGCCACACACAAGGAAGCGCGCCTCTACCACAGAGGACTGGTCGAGCCCATTGGAATGGCTAAACCATGGCGCTCCCGCATAGCGACCTATTTAACTACATCTATAACTGACAAGCAATGCCCCAGTGTACACCATGCGCATTCTTGTTGGAGCCAGGAAGGGGGGAGGGTGGTGTCCCAATTCTCGGTTGATTCGGCTTGAGAACTCGCGCTAGTTTCGCCTGCATAACGCAAGAACGCCGGCGCGGCTGGGTAGCCGCGCCGGCGAAACTGAACCCACGTACTAGTAACCGGTCGCTACTGTGGGCAGATCGACAGGTCGTCGATTCCGCCTTCCACCAGATCGCCGGGGCCGGAGCCGTCGGAGACCTGGAGGCGTAGCTTGACATTCGACCCAGCGGGGATCGAGGTCGTCGCCTCCGTCCAGACAGCGTTGGTCCGTGTGTCGCCGATCGACACTACCGGTGAATAGCTGGCGCCGTTGTTAGTGGAGACTTCCAGGATGAAGAAGTCGTCACCGGGGTCATCGTTGGAGTCACGCTGACCGTGGAAGTACCAGACGCTCAGTGTCGAGGCACTGCTCACTGCCCAAGTCGGCGAGTCCAGGATGCAGTTGCCACCGTCTACGTCGGCGTTGCCAGCAGAGGTGTTGGTGGCGGTAAAGATGGCGTTGCCACTACCGGAGGTGTGGTCGCCGCCCACCTGGGTGGTGACTCCACTGTTGGTCTGCAATGTCGGGGTGCCCAAGGTATAGGCGCCGGTCGTGCAGGTGCTGGCCGCGGCGTTGCTCCATCCCGCGGCACCACCCTGGAAGTCGTCTTCGAGGGTGCAAGTGGCTACCACCATGTTGACGGTAACGGTGACGGTATCGGAGTCCGAGGCGCCGCCGCTGTCGGTCACCGAGGCGGTCACGGTATGCGTCCCCACCGACAAGCCGGTGGTCGAGAACGAGGCGCCGGAACCGATCGAGCCGTCGAGGTTCGACGACCAGGCCAGGCTTCCCGCGATGTTGCCGTCCTCGGGATCGGTCGCCGTTGCCGTGAAGGTGACATTGTCGCCCTCGTTGACGGTCGTCGGGTTCGCCGGGGCCGTGATGTTGACCGTCGGAGCGGTGTTGCCACCTCCCGTGGTCTTCACCGCGAAGACCAGGTCGTCATGGTCGTCCCAGTTGCCGCCACTGCACGGGCTGGCACTTCCTTGGTAGCGGAAGTTCGCCCGCACCGCCTGCAACACACCGCTGGGGAGCGTATAGGTGGCGCTCAAGGTCTGCACGCCACCGGCGGGTGCCGAGATGCTGGCGATGAAGACCCAGGAGGGGCTGTTGGCGTCCGCCGCGTAGTAGAGATCCAAGGTGTCCTGGGAACCGGTGTTCCAGGCGTAAACCGTGGCGTCGATACGCACCGTCGCACCCTCGGTCATGTCGGTGCCATCCAAGGTAGAGACGACAATCTGGTCGTTCGACTCGTCACTGTGGAAGGAACCCGAGGTGCCATCGTTACAAACGTCCAGCGTGTTGGGCTGGTTGGGCTCGGCCGGCGATAGGTTGTCCCGGCTGTTGAGCAGGGTCAACGAATCGCAAGAGCTACCCGCCGTAGCGCAAGCGGGCACACCGAGACCCGCGTTATAGACCGCGATCTGCGGGCCGTTGTTGTTCGGATCGTTGATATTGACGGTGACCGAGGCATTGCCCGCCGCACCGCCGCTGTCGGTCACCGAAGCGGTGATTAGGTGGCTGCCAACGCTCAAAGTCGAGGTGCTAAAGCTGCCGCCGGAACCGATCGAACCGTCGATGGACGAGGTCCAACCGAGGCTCGCGGTCAAGCTACCGTCTTCGACGTCAGTGGCGCCGCCACTGAACGCGACCGAGGTGCCCACATCGAAATTGCTGTTGTTCGCCGGAGCGGTGATGTTCACCGTCGGTGGAGTGTTAACCGGACCACCGCAGCCCGCGATGGTGAAGACACCGACTCGGGTACGCCAGCCGGAATTGCTGGTGCTGGCCAGATATTCCGTGGTGTACCAGAAGGTGCAATCGTCGGCCGGATCGAGTTCCATCGAGGCATAGTCACCCCAACGCGACGAAGTACTGGTCTGCGCGCCGCCACCGGCGAAGAGCAGAGCCTCCGCTTGCAGGGTGTTGAGCGGATCGGTGGCCAGCCGCGTCGCGTAGTAGATCGACGCGAAGTTGCTGCCGTCGCCCCGGTTGTAGCCCAACGCGATGTTGCCGTCGCCGTCCATCGCGATCGAGGGCATCCAGCGATGGATCGCGTCCGGCGACTGCGTTCCCTGCTGGAACATCGACCAACCCGAACCCGTGTCGCGCAGCTCGAACCAACGTGGCCCAGCTCGGTTACCGGCGGCGAGCACATCCACCGTCCAGGCACCCACCAGGGTCTCGTGGCTACCGAAGTTGCGGTAGACCAAACGCTGCATCGGCCACCAAGACTGGCTGTCGATGCCCCGCGTGGTTCCCGGCTGCGGGATGCAATTCTGGGTGAAGAAACCACAGACCGTCCAGTTGAACTGAGCCAGTCCTTGCGCCGGGGTGATCGAGTTGACCAAGGTCATGGTCGAACTCGCCGGGGTGTTCCAGTTGACATCGAATTCATACACATCGAGGCTATCGGTCGGCGGACTGCCAAAGTACGGCTCGCCGCCGTCGCGGATGGTGTAGAAGATGCCGGGCG
>QIHU01000637.1 GCA_003231035.1 Acidobacteriota bacterium | reverse complement strand
ATTCGGCCAGCAACGTCTTCGTTGGGGCGGCGCAGGTAAAGCCTTGCCAGTTCGTCACCGGCGGCCAGCTCATCACCCAATCGCGCCATTAGTCGAAGTGAAACTCGGTGGTCGATCTCATCGCCCGGCCGCTGCCGCCCCCCACCCACCTCGGTCAGCAAGAGGCCTACTTCTTTGGTATCGACGGAGGCCAGGTGGCCGGCCTTGGCCACGGTGAGAACCATTTCCACCGGAGCCAGGGATTGGTCGATCACCCGCTCCCAACCCACCTCGGCACCCTGCGCCACCGCCCAGCGATCGAACACTTCACGGGCGCGACCAGAGGCTACCGCCGCCTCCAACTCGCCCTCGGCGAGCGGTTTGCCCACCAACGAGGCCACCTGGTGGCAGAGGGCGTAGGTGACTTCCATCAAGTCGGCCGGTCCGTCGCCAGCCAAACACTCCAAACTCTCCTTGACCTCCGCCGCATGGCCAACCCAGCGCCCCAACGGCTGGCTCATGTCGGTCACCAAGGCGGTGGTCGGGGTGCCGAGAGCCTCCGCGGTGCGCACCAGCATCGAGGCTAGCTCGTGGGCCCGAGCCGGCTCGGGGATGAAGGCGCCGGAACCGGTCTTAATGTCAAAAGCCACGCCAGCGGTGCCGGTGGCCAGCTTCTTCGACAAGATGCTGGCGGTGATCAGCGGCAGCGAGTCGATCGTCGCCGTCACATCGCGCAGGGCGTAGAGCTTGCGATCGGCGGGAGCCACATCCGTCGTCGCCATCCCGATGGCCATCCCGGTCTCCCTGACCGTGCGCAAACACGAGGCGCGATCGAGCGCCAGATCGAGCCCCGGGATCGACTCCAGCTTGTCGGTCGTACCGCCGGTGTGGCCCAAACCACGGCCGGTCAACATCGCCACCGGTCGTCCGCAGGCCGCCAAGATGGGCGACAAGATCAACGAAACCTTGTCACCCACGCCGCCGGTGGAATGTTTGTCGCCGAGGTCAGCGATCTCGTCGCGCAGCTCCCACAGGTCGCCCGATTCGAGCATCGCCTGGGTCAAGACGCGGGTCTCCTGCGGACCCAGGCCACGGATTGCCGCCGCCATCAAGAAGGCGCCCAGTTGCGCATCCGCCCAGGAGCCATCCGCCGCTCCCTGGACCAGGTGGTGCAACTCTTCAACACTGAGCCGCTCGCCGGCGCGCTTGCGCTCAAGAACGCGGTAGGGAGTGATCATGCGAAGGGCTAGAAGGAGAGGGGGACCACATCATCGCCGGTCGACATCGCCGCCACCTTCTGGCGCGCCACGGCGCTGTACGGCGATGAGGGGTGCTCGTCGACGATCCGTTGATAAGCGGCCAGCGCTTCGGCCTCGCCCGCCGCCCCGAGTGTCTCGCGTGCCGAGGCTAGCTGAAAGAGGATTACATCCTCGGGCAGGGCACTGTCGCTGCTGGCGAGCATCGCGTCAAAGCGGCTGGCAACCTCTTCGCCACGGCCATCGGCGATATCCAACCGCGCCAGATCCATCCTGACACTGGCCGAGAGCAACCCCTTGGGCACATCCTCGATGAACCCTTGCCAACTCTTGCGTGCCCCTTCCAGATCCCCGGAATCCGCCGCCAAGCGGCCGAGGTAGGCGAGCGCGATGTTGGCGTTGTCCGTGCCGCCGAAGTCTTCTCGAACCTCGGTGAAGAGTTCGGCGGCTCGTTCACCCCGTGCTTCGCGACTGGCGAAGGTGGGGCTCTTGGGATCGTCCGGGGTGGGAGCGTCGGCGTCGATCAGCGCGGAGTAGACCTCTAGCGCCCGATCCAGCGCCATCCCAGCCTTCGCCTCACGGCTGGCGGCATAGTATCGATAGGCGAAGATTCCCAGTACCAGCAAGAGAATCGCCAGCCCGGCCACAACCAGCTTGGGGGCATGTTCGCGCAGGCTCACAAAGCCGCTTTGCACAGCCTCCGCGAACTCGTCTCGCTTGATCTCTTTGCGGCTTAGTCGATCACTCATCGCTCTCGTTCTCCAGACAGGGCTCTTACGGCCGTTTTTCGTAATGGATGGTGCGACTGGGAGGATTCGAACCTCCGACCTTGAGCTTAGGAGGCTCCTGCTCTATCCAGCTGAGCTACAGCCGCGAACGCGGCGAGTATATTCGCTTTCTCAAGGTTCGTCAGTACTGGATCAACGCTTCGACATTCGCCTCGCCCAGCCGGTCGCGCCCGGCCAAGAGGGTCAGTTCGACGATGAAACCGAAACCGACCAGTTCACCGCCCACCCCGCGCACCAACTCGGCGGCGGCCGCCGCCGTACCCCCGGTGGCGATCAGGTCGTCGACGATCAGCACCCTCTCCCCAGGCCGGATCGCGTCGGCGTGCATTTCGACCTTGTCGCTGCCGTATTCGAGGTCGTACTCCTGAGTCACGGTGGCCGCCGGCAGTTTGCCCGGTTTGCGCACCGGCACGAAGCCGGCGTGCAGGGTGTAGGCGACGGTGGGAGCGAACATGAAGCCTCGCGACTCGATCCCGATCACCTTGTCTATTTCGCGACCCGCGAAAAGCCAGTCGAAGCGGTCCACCGCCATCCGTAGTCCTAGCGGATCGGCGAGCAAGGTCGAGATGTCATAGAAGAGAATCCCTGGCTTGGGAAAGTCGGGAACTTCGCGGATGTAGCTTTTCAAGTCTTGCATGGCATACCTCAGAAATAGGTGATCTCAAACTTCTGCCATCGGGGCGCGGGGTCGAGTGCCTTGGCGGAAACGCCAGTGACCTGTGCCGCCGCCGGCCCCCGTTCCAGCTGCCATCGCAGCCGAGTCAAATCGCTGGTCGGTCCCCCTGCTTGCACCTCGACAGCTCCGTCCGGCAGGTTGCGCACCGAGCCCAAGAGGCCCAGATCGCCGGCCCGGCGCAGCACGAAGTAGCGGTAGCC
>QIHU01000521.1 GCA_003231035.1 Acidobacteriota bacterium | reverse complement strand
ACTTTCTGGAAGCGCTCATCGGGATCCACCTGCAAACAACGCAGGATGGCTTCATCGAGCCGTTGAGGCATTTCCGACCAATGGGTCCGCGGCGCGGTGGGTTTCTCTTTGAGCTTCTGGGACAGGAGTTCCATCATCGAGCCTTCCTCGAAGGGAAGCTCACCGGTGAAGAGCTCGTACAAGAGGACCCCGCAGGCATAGATGTCGGCCCGGGAATCGACCGTCTTGCCGTCGATCTGCTCCGGCGCCAGGTAGCGGGGGGTGCCCACCAACCATCCTTCCCGGGTCAGCCCCGGGGTTAGCCGTTCGACCGGCCTGGCGATGCCGAAGTCCATCAGACGGGCATTGCCGACGTGGTCGATGATCAGGTTCTCGGGCTTGATATCGCGATGGATGACCTCCTCCGCATGCGCCGCGGCCAACCCGGCACAGAGCTGGCGCGCGATGCGCAAGCCGGCGGCATAGGGGAAGCGGTCGGACTGATCGAGCATGAAGCGCAGGGTAACCCCGCGCACGTACTCCATCGAGATGAACGGGATGCCGTCCAGCTCACCAAAATCGTAGGTCCGCAAGACGTTCGGGTGGGTGACTTTGCGCGCCATCCGGATCTCTTCTTTGAGCCTGCCCAGCTGCACCGGATCCTTGCCCAAATCGCGTTTGAGGACCTTGAGCGCCACCAAGTCGCCGAGTTCCCGATCGCGCGCCTTGTAGACCACGCCCATGCCCCCAGCCCCCAACACGGAGACAATCTCGAAGCGCTGACCGACCACCGCGCCGGGAGCGATGTCCGAGAGGGTCGGTTGGCTGGCCTCGGCGGCGACCACTCCGGGATCGTCAGGGCTCACCCCGGTCAGTTTCACCACTTGAGCATCGCTCAAACTGTAGATGGGCAACGGACTGAACAGGCTGCGCCCTTGAGAAGGCGGCTCTTCGAGTTTGGCGATCAGCCCCTCGAGCTCCGCGTGGACCTCACGGGTCAAGATCACCTCTCCCGGTGTCGCCTCGCGCATCAAGGCTTCGAGCTTCTGCACGGTCATCCCAACCACGGCGGTGGTCGAGCCACCGCCGCTGGCGACGGGAGCGACCAGCGCCGCGCCAGACGAGATGGCGAGCAAGGGAGGAGCCTCCTCGTCAAAGGCGTTCTCGCGCCGGCCCACCGCCACCGACACCTTGGCGGCGGCGGTCAGGGCCCGTTTCGCCTTGCCGACGCCCTCGAACCAGGCGACAAAGCGGTGACCGCTCAACGCTCCCTGATGGCCGTTCTCACTCGCCACCGCGGTAGTCACCCGGCGCAGATCGCGCGCCAAACGTTCGCCAACTTCCGCCGCTTCCTCGGTGGTGCGCGAGCGCGAATAGCGCCGCAGCTCGACCGCCAGAACCGTCGTCTCGCGCACTTCCGGTTCGAGCATCACCCGGCCCGGAGGCGGTGCCACGTTGTCCGGCAGACTGCGCGACAGCTGGGTCATGTACTGCTCCATGTCCTGTTTCTGTCGCAGATCGCTGAGCAGGGAGTTGAAGGAGTCAGCGAGCTGTCCCACCTCGTCGTTGCGTTCCACTTCGAGGGTCAGGTCGTAGTCCCCTTGGCGCGCGCCAGCCGTCGCCTCGGAGAGCCGTAGAATCGGTGCCAAGGTTCGCCGCGATAGCGCGTACGAGAGGACGAGTGCCGCCAAGAGGCTCAGCAACCCGACGCCGACCTGCCACCCCAGGATGGTGTTAAACGGCTTGAGCAAGAGGTTGAGCGGTGCCTGCGCCACCATCGCGCCGACGACCTCGTCAGCGTTGTCCAGCAAGGGCTGTGCCCGCACCCGCCAGGGGCTGCCGGCCAGGGTCACCGTTTGGCTCGCCGAATCGACCCCACCGCCACCCAAGACACCCTGTTCCTCCAACTGCGCCACCAAGAAGCGCGCGGTCTCCGACTTGGCGGTAGGGGAAGCGTTGCTGGATGCGACGACCACCGGCGGCGAGGCTCTCATGTTGAGAAAGGCGATATCGGTACCGCTAAGCCGGCTGATATCCGTCGCCAACTCATCGTTGATCACCCAACCGAGGACCAGAAAGCCATACAGTTCATAGTCGAGTGCCGCGGGCGCGATGGGAACGACCACCACGGTGTACAACTCGCCCGCTTCTTCCCAAACACCTTCGGCCTCGAAGTCGATCTCATTCTCCATCGCCGCGGCGACCACGGCGCGGGAGGACATATCTTGACCGGCCTCATCCAGGCCACCCACGCTGGCGATTACCTTGCCATCCGGGTCGGTGAGAATCGCGAAGTCGAACTCGCCGCCATCGCGCCGTTCGCTCAGTAGATCGAAGCTCGACGCTTCGTCGGCGGAATCCGAGGCCTCCGCCATGTAGGCGACAAAAGCCGGAGCCGCCACAATTTGCCGAGCCTGCGAAGCCAGTTTTTGACTGTCCGAACTCTGCAGCATGCTCTGCACTTCGGAGCTGCTACTGAGGGCGCTGTCGACGGCTTGATCGGCGATCAAGCGCCCCTTCCAGAAGGTCACGAAGGTGGTCACCCCCAAGGTCAAAAGGAGGAGCAGAGCGGTGAGCAAAAAAATGCGGGTTCCGAGCGGAATCCCTGAACGCTTAGCCATCGCGAAACTCCTTCACGAGCGATCTCAGTAGCGGCGGCCACGCCGATAGGCGCGGCCGTGCTTGTTGCGGTGGGGCGGTATTCGCTTGCGCGTCACCTCGAGAGTAGCCTCGATCGAAGAATCGCCGCCCGGCAGCTCCATCGCCCAACTCTTGGCGCGCCAATGCCAGACATGGAGGGTGCCCGCTTGGCCGGAAGGGACGTTGAGCACGAACCGGCCGGCGCCATCTGGACTGGTGAAAAACGGCGTGTCCAGAACCTTCACATACCCGACCATCGACTGGTGGACATTGCAAAAAATCCGCGCAAC
>QIHU01000476.1 GCA_003231035.1 Acidobacteriota bacterium | reverse complement strand
AGCATCGACAAGAACGACGCTTCTTGTCGATGCGGGGGGCTGCAAAAGCCCCCCACAAAACCAGCCCGCCTCACCCATGGGGAAGAACGCCACCCCCGGTGGCATGGGCGAGACGGGCCAGTAGCGACTCGCGACCAGGGAAGGAGATGCCTTTGCCGGAGCCGGAAAGTGAGCGCAACACGTGCGACTCACCTCCGAAGATCGTATACGGGCGAGGCCAAGAAAGTGGATTGGTCCCAGGAAGTTCCTGATTCTATTCACCCTTGCGAGGCGCCGATGTGGATCTGCGACCTGCCGACAGTTTCCCTACGCGATACACTCAAATACTCAAGATGCCTTGGGCATTTCTCCTTGCCGTCGCGGGTCTTCGCGCCAAACTACCACCACCAAGCCAAACCAGGGGAAACTTGCCTGCCAGCTCGTCGTACCAACCCTCAACTACCGCTTCCAGCAAGAAACTACTCGGAGAAGCCGAGCCACCACTACCAAGAGGTACTTCGTGAGTCGCCGCCAGACAGCCCTGAAAACGCCCGGAACGATGCACCATGTCGTCCTACTGACCGTGGGGCTTGCCATCTTCTTCCTTTGCCTGCTTCCCGCCTGGCGTTGGCTTCCCGAATGGTCCGCGGGCAAGATTCCGTCCGCCTCGGAGATTCAACGACAAGTGCGCCAGATCCTCGCGGCCGGAGAGATCGAGTTGGGGGAAGACCCACCCCAGCTCTCGCTAACCACGAGAGCGGCGGAGCGCAGGGTCGTCCACCAATTCCTCCACGGCGAGACGAGTGACTGGCTGCGACGCGAGAAGCGCCCTTTCTTCATCGATGCGCAGGCACAAGCCACCTGGCACGGTAGTCAGCCAGCCACCTTCATCCTCGGCCTAGGACTCGATTACCGACCTTGGCATTCCAAGTGGATCCCGCCGGACTTCGAGGCCGCGATTTCCAGAGCGATTTCCAAGGAAGAGCAAGAGAAGCAGGCTCCGGGCCTAGCTCCTTTCCTCTTGAGGCCAGGTGAACAACTCGGCGAGACGGTGCAGTTGTTCATCGGCGGCGCCCCCCTTGTCATGCACTCGATCGACCATTCCACCGTGCCCGAAACCCTCCTAACCTTGGCCCAAGGAAGGATTCGGGAAGCCATCCGTGCTCCCGCCACGCTAGACCAAGGAAAGAAATTCAGATTCCACCGGAATTTCGGGCAGGCAATGCTCCGCAACACCCCGAATATCGTCCTTTTTCTACTAACCCTCGTGCTCCTGATTCGCCTCGGACTCAGCCAGCGTATCGACTTCAAGAACGCCGCGATCCTGACCGTACCTATCCTGATCGCGACCCTAATTCGGGGCCTGCAGCACCGAATCGCGGGCTGGGTTTTCGCCATCGAGCTGTTGGTTCCGCTGGTCGCCGGGTCCCTCGGGTTCTTCCTCCTTTGGTCGGTGGCGGAGTCTTGGCATCGCACCTCGCGCCCCGGTTTGTTCAACAACCTCGACTGGTTGCGTCGGGCCCGGGTCGGACCGCGGGCAGGCCAGGAAATTCTCGGTGGTTTTGCGCTGGGCGGCCTCCTCGGCGGACTCCTGTTGGTTCTTCCAGCGATCGCTACGGCATTGGCTTTGAACTGGGGCGGTCAATCCACCGTCCAGCTACCGGCGGGCCTCCTGCCGACGCAAGGTCTGTGGGTCGGCAGTTTCAATGCCGGCAAGGTTCTCCTGCTCCTAGCTCTCTGTTTTCGCTCGTTACCCAGCAAGTGGGTACCCGCCGCGGCCGTGGTGCTGTCGGCGGTGGTGCTCGACGGTCCTTTCGACTTCTCCTGGCTAGGTTTCGCCAGCAACTTGATCCTCGCTACGGTGTTGGTGGTAGCGCATCAGCGGTGGAACGTCACCGGCCTGCTGAGTGCCAGCATCGTCGGTGCCATCCTCCCCGTTGCAACCTTCTCCGCGCTCCACTTGGAGTGGATGAGCGGCACCCTGACGACCAGTCTGGTGCTCTTCTCCGTGCTGCTCGTCGCCGGCTTCGTGGGCCTGGGTCGGCCACCCGAGCACGAGCAACAGAATTCAGTAGCGCCAACCTTCGTCCGCCGCATTGAGAAGCAGCGACGGCTGCGCCACGAGATGGACTTGTTAGCCCGCATGCAACGCGGTCTCCTGCCGACCTCTCGCCCTCAGGTCGACGGCTATCAGATCGCTGCCCGCTCTGAGCTCGCCACCGAAGCGGGCGGTGACCTGTACCACTTCCACCACCAGCCTGGAGATGCCCTGTGGATCGCCGCCGGTGATGTGGCTGGCCACGGCTACTCGTGCGCCATTGCCCAAGCGATGACCAAGGCGTGTTTGGTCAGCATGCTCGACGACCACTCCTCGCCCGCGGCGGTGCTGCACAAACTGGATCGAGTCTTGCGAGCCGGCAGCGTGACCCGCCATTTCACCTCGTTGGTGCTGTTGCGCCTCGACCCGGATACCGGTCGAGGGGTAATCGCCAATGCCGGCCATCCCTACCCCATCCTGATCTCATCGCAAGGTCACCGGGAACTCGACTTACCTTCGCTACCCCTCGGTCAAGGGCCGGAGCGCACCTATGTGAACAGCGACCTGCAACTCGACGAGGGAGACGCCCTTCTCTTCTACTCCGACGGTCTCTACGAGGCGACCTCCCCCTCTGGCCAGCCCTACGGCTTCAGCCGGCCGGCGGAGGCGCTCAGCCGCCTTCGTATCGCCGATGCTAGCGAGATGCTAGAGGGATTATTCACTGACTGGCGTTGCCATCTGGCCAACATCCCGGCGAGTGATGACACCACTTTGGTTGTGCTCAAACGTTCCCGGCATTGACTAGTGTCCCGTGCGGGAAGTTCGTTTATCACCGAGAGGGTCGAGTCGCCCGCTGGGCAAGGCGCGGCGACGCAGCAATACTGGGAGTATT
>QIHU01000170.1 GCA_003231035.1 Acidobacteriota bacterium | reverse complement strand
CCGCGATAGCCGTCGCGGTGGAGTTGGTCGCCGACCTGCCACGCCGTCTCCTCCACCTCGGCGGCTAGGCCATCCGGTAGCGGTGGGCCATTCGGTTCGATGGTGACCCCCTGGAAGCGGCCGCGCGCTCCGATCCGCTGGCGGTGCAGGCCCAGAACGCGCACTTGGTCCTCCCCCACCAAGCCGCAAGCTCCGAAGTCTTCGCGGCGCGCCACCCAAGGCTCGAAGAGCACCCCCCCGGAGAGATCGAGGAGACGATCCACCCGGCGCATCACCGGCCCCATCGCCTCTCCCGCACGCACTATGCAGCGCTCTCGACCGGCGGTGGACAGGGGCGCCTTGACCACCCAGTCCCCCACCCGCTCACCGAGCTCGCGCAGATGGCGCCGGAGTGCCTCCGGCGACTCGATCCAAGCACTTCCCGCGAGCGCTCTGTCGAGCCCTTGCGCCAGATCGAAACCGTATCGCCGGTGGTTGACTCGAGCCGCGATGGCCGGTGTTGGAGCGGGCAGGCGCCAGAGCTGTTGCCGTAGAGTCGTGGAGGGCTTCGCGGTGGTTTTCGCGGAGAGGGTCGGCTGGAGCGCCGCCGCGCTGGGTGCGCGCAGGGCCGCCACCTCGCGGGTCTCGCCCCAGGCGCTGATCGATGCAGCCGGGGCGCAATCGCTCAGCGAGCCTGAGACCAGCGCCGGTCGAACCAGCCCAGCTACTTGCGGCAACCGTTCGGCGGCCACCGGGCGCGGGGTCCACAAGCGATCTCCGGGTGCGGCGAGGACGCGCAGAAGGGTGGCGAAGGCGGAGGCGGTGTCGAGGGCCGCGTGAGTCGGCGGTCCGCCGCCGCGCCAGCTCGGCTCGCAGTCGAGGTTGCCAACCAGGATCCGGCTAGCGTTCATCGCAGGGGCTGGCCACCGGGCTTGTCGAGTCGGTGGCCGCCTGGGCCAGTGTGCGCATGCGCCCGGCGGAGCTCTTCGATGAAGTTTTCGTCGAAGCCAATCTCTCTTCGCGGATCGGGATCGAAGTTCTTGCCGGTGGCCCGGCCTGCGTGCAGTGGCACCGCCAAGCTCTCGCGGTAGGCCTCCCACATGCTCTGTTCGGGCCGTTTGAAGTGGCGCAACCAGTGCCAACCAAATCGCACGTGGTTCATTTCGTCGCGGCGCACCTGATCGATGACCACCGCCGAGCCGGGATCGCCGCCGACGAGCGCCGCTTGCGACGACTCCACCGTATGGTCAAGGTTGGCATTCTCGAAGGTCAAGGACATGGCGCAGATGAAGTGGGTCGGACTGACGATACCGCCGATCTTGTGCCAGAAATGGCCGCTGACCGGGTAGTCGCCGAATTCCCCTCCATGGGCCTGGAGGCGAGCCCGGTACATGCGGGTG
Organism: Acidobacteriota bacterium; assembly: GCA_003231035.1. Lineage (GTDB taxonomy): Bacteria > Acidobacteriota > Thermoanaerobaculia > Multivoradales > SZUA-115 > SZUA-115. Next base: position 1,751 of record QIHU01000170.1, on the reverse strand, counting down.
TGGCGCTGTTCGTCTTGCATGATTTCCCATAGGCCGCGTCGAAACGCCTCCGGTGCCGCCGGGAAGGCCAACAGCGCCCAAGCGAACAGCTCGGCGGCTTGCAACTCATGGTTGGTCAGCGCATGCAGAATCTTGCGCCGCTGCGAGGGATCGGCCCAGCCTTGCAAGCTGGGTATCTTGGCCTTGCGCGGCCCAACGATTTGCATCGAGGGCGCCCGCGTGGGTGTCCTAGGTAGATCCGAGAGGTCGAGATCCTCGTCGCGCAAGCTCCAGCTTGGCGAGTTGGGCGCTCGTTTCAGTTTGATTTCGAGTTCGGGCGAAGTGACCACCGCCCGAGCGAAATCCTGAACGCGCACGGTGAGAGCGGCCCCGCTAGGAGCCCGCAGCCTGTTTGGCGGCGGCTCGCTTTCTGGCATCCCGTTGGTAAGTGGTCGCCAAGCTGTCGGCGTACTCGTTCCACCGCGAGCCGTTGTGGGCTTTGATCCAGGTGAGTTTGATCTTCGGCCGAGTCAGTGAAAGCTCGTAGGCTTCCTTGACCAGCTCCAGATTCTCGACCGGCCCGGTCTTGCGCTTCCAGCCTCGCGCCTTCCACCCCTTGGCCCACTCGTTGAGCGTCTTCACGCAGAGGTTGGAGTCGGTGTAGATGGTCGTCTTGACATCGGCCGGAACCGACTTGTAGGCCTCGATCAACGCCCGCAACTCCATCCGGTTGTTGGTCGTTTTCTCTTCACCGCCGCTGGCCGCGCGCGAAACTTCATTGCCTTCGACCCAGACCATTCCCCAGCCGCCCCGGCCTGGATTGCCGGAACAGGCGCCGTCGGTGAAAACGCCGTCAAACGGCCCTTCGGTGAACTGCTCCAAGACCTGTTCCAAGGTCAGATCGGCGCCGGCCACGCTGCCCTTGCGCTTCGTTCCGCCTTTCCTGGCTGAGGAAGATCGAGTCTTGCTCTTGGATCCACCACGGCGCTTCGGCGCGCCCTTCTTCTTGTCTCGACACTGCAAGCACACCGACGGCTTCCACCCCGGATACCGCTCCAATGCCGCTTGCGACACAGTGAAGGTGGTGTTGCATTCCTTGCAGGTGAATTGCTGATCGCTCATGGGCGCATTTGTACCACACCACCCCCTCCCCCGCTCGGCGATATGAACCGCCAGCCGCTCTGGGTTGGCCATCCATCACGGGGTGCGCTATTCTTGATTGACGCAGAACTTGAACACTTGATCTGACGAACCGAAACGGGCACTCGATATGGGTTTATTTGGATTTCTCAAGAAGAATCCAGCCGTTGTGCTGGACAAGGCGCGCCGCGAGCTGGCGCAGGGTAGCGCGCGGGATGCGCTGCGCCGGTTGGATCAGCTGTTGGCCGATGGCGCCGGCGAAGTGCACGAGGCGACCTTGGCTTTGCGGCTCGAAGCGCTCGAGCGGGCCGAGCAGGCGGAGGAGGCCGGGTACTTGGACGATGCCGCGCAGTGGGTGGAGTCGGCCTACGAGTTGGTCAGCGAGGAGAGCGACGGCAAGCCAGACGCCCGCGCGGCCGAGTTTGAGATTCGCCTGGCCACCCTGCGCCGCCGGGCCGAGGAAGAGATCGCCGAGGAGGAGGAAAACGAGGCCCGCGCCGAAGAGGAGGCATTGCGAGAAGATTCCGCCCCGTCAGCATTCGAAGAATCCGATCCCGATGCCGTGTACGACATTCTGTGCGACATGCTCAGCCAGACCGTCGCTCCCCTCTACCGCGACCGCGGGGCCACCT
>QIHU01000544.1 GCA_003231035.1 Acidobacteriota bacterium | reverse complement strand
CGATGATGACGCGAAACAGGCGCTCCACGAACTGGAGACGCTCCTCGACCGCCGCCTCAATCGTGCGAAGACCGAGGGCTACAGCACGCGCACTGTCGAGGAAATCTTCCAGCAGGTCATCGACAAGGCTGAACCCGTTTCTGATGGCTAGCTACAGGCTCACCCCGGACGCGGAGAACGATCTGCTGGGGATCGCGGAGTACACCGTCGAGACCTGGGGCGTGAAACAAGCCCGCCGTTACGAGGCAGCTCTTCTGCGCTGCTTTGCGGCCCTTGGGCAGGGATCAGCAAGAACCTCAACACCGCTCACCCGCCGCCCGGAGCTGAAAAGCTGCCGTTGCATGATTTTCCTATCACCATTTCGGCGACGAAATTCGCCGTGGAGCGCCACCGAGCAGAAGGGAGCTGGACCCAAGTTTCGTCGTTGTCCTTCCATCTCTCGATTGCTCGCCAAGAGTCCATCGGTATTGGCTCGAAAGTTGCGCGCCAAAGGCGAGGATCGTAACTGGCCAAAGATCGTCGGTCGTCGTCGGAGACACCCGACTGATCGCACCACTCTTCCCAGCCAAACGTCTCGATGGTGTTGTAGACTTCGATGCGCCATGTCCCCCGATCGAGTGATGCTTCAGGGAGGCAGCCCCGCGCACTGGATTCTCCTTCTGACGAACCGCTCAACCAAACGGTAGGAGTTTCATGGAGTTTCTCAAGCCGAGGGAATGGCACGATCTTCCGGCTGAGAATCATGCAAGGCACGTAGAAGCCTCGCGTGTAGTGGAAGAGGCGTTGGTTCGTCGTGTTCACAGTAGTCAAGCTCCCATCGTTGGTATCACCAGCCGGGTACGACGTGGTGATCACTTAGTCAGTTCGGCACACGGTGACCGGCACCTACTCGGCAGCCAGCTAAACGAGCTCGAAGCGAAGCTCGCGGCCCACAGCCATCGCGGCTTTTGAGAGCGTGCTCAGGGTCACGGACTCGTTCTCGGGATCCAAGAGCCGATCCAGAGAGGCACGGCTGGTGTTCATGCGCCGAGCCATCTCGGTCTTTGTGACGGCCTCGGTCTTCATCGCCGCTTCGAGCTGACGAGCAAGAACGCGCTTGATTGCGGCGGTCGTAGTGGCCTCGTAGATACTCTCTTCCCGGAGCCAATCATCGAGGCTTGATCCGATATTCTTCTTCTTCATCTGTCTCTTCCTTTCCTGCGCAGCCGGGCGACTTCGAGATCCTGTTTGGGTGTCTTCTGGGTCTTCTTCACGAAGCCATGAAGGAGAACCATGGACTCGGCCTCAACGCAAAACAAGACGCGAGCGATGCGGCCACCTGTGAGGTTCGAGCGAACCTCCCAAAGCCCGCTGCCAAGCGGTCGAACCAGCGGCATTCCGATGGGCCAAGCAAACTCAACATCCTTGATGTCCTCGCCAACAATCCGGCGATCCGCAGGTAGCAAACTCTTAAGCCATTCCCGAACCGGCTCTCTCCCGTTGTCTGAACAATAGAAGAACGCCGGCAGGCGCTTCATCCCTTTATCCACTCCCCAATGGTACCACAAATGGTACAGAGATGCACAATCGACGCAGCGCTTGGGCCTGGGAGGCCAATGGCTTGTTGGCACCGCTCGGAAACTGACCCAGTCCACCGTTTTGAAACTGACCCACCCCGGCCGTGTTTCGAGTGTAGTCGAGAGTGATCCTCGTTTCATCTTCTAGTCAGGGAATCCGTCGTCTGCCCAGGTGCCGGTGGGTGCCGGTGCCTGCCGAGTTGAGAGTGACTTCGCCATCCAGGCCAGGTGCCCCCAGGCCAGGTGCAGGCCAGGTGCTGCAGGCCAGGTGCTGCAGGCCAGGTGCCAGCCGATTTGAGAGTGCCTTCGCTTCATCTGAAAACACACGGCATAGAAGCCCCCCTCTTTGCCTCTATACCCAGTAGATGTCTAGGCCACTGCTCTACGTCCCCCCTGGTGGGGGACTCTTCCACCTGACCACCCGCACTTTGCAGGGGAGATTCCTCCTGAAACCTGACCCGAAAATCAATGATCTGGCCATCGGAGTCATCGGACGAGCGCAACGACGCTACGATGTGCAGATCCACGCTGGAATCCTCCTCTCCAACCACCATCACTGGCTCGTCTCGGTCAACGACGCCAAGCAGCTCGCTTCTTTCATGAACTTCGTCAACGGAAACCTCGCCCGAAAGATCGGGCGTAGACGCAACTGGCCAGAGAAGTTCTGGGGACGACGCTACCGCCCCATTCTCGTCAGCGAAGAACCCGAAGCACAGATTGAACGCATGCACTACGTCTTGGAACAGGGCTGCAAAGAAGGACTCGTCAACAGCCCAAAGTCCTGGCCTGGAGTCACTTGCGTCCATGCCTTGCTCACCGGAGACCCTTTGCAGGGTCACTGGATCAACGAAACCAAGGCCCTCTACGCCCGACGAGGAAAGAAGAAGGTCGACCCCACCGACTTCGAGGAACCGGAGAAAATCGTCCTCTCTCCTCTACCGTGCTGGGCCCATCTTGAGGCCCAAGACTACCAATTGAGGATCCAAGAGCTCGTCGAGCAGATCGAAACGGAGACAGCTCAGCGGCACCGCGCCGATGGAACTAGGCCCCTGGGACGAGCGTCAATCTTGCGCCAAGATCCTCACCGGAAGCCGGCCACGACCGCGAAAACTCCAGCGCCAAGGTTTCACTGTGCAACAAAAGAAGCCCGAAACAGGCTCACCGATGCCTACCGGATCTTTCTCGCCGCCTACAGGCGCGCGGCCAAGCGGCTCCGAGAAGGAGACCGCTGGGCCGAGTTTCCTGCCGGGTGCTTCTTGCCTAGATTGCTCACCCCCCATCAGCAGCTGGCACCTGACTGACAAGGAGCTGCCCAAGGGGGTAATCGCGCCATTGACAGAAAGACACATCAACTCAGCAATCCACTCGTGGCCTTGCCTGGGTGAGATCTCGCCCAATCCTGTCTTTGGACAGCCACGCACAGTCTCTCAACCCCCCTGGAAGCCAAACCGTAGCCGGAGCTAGCCCTTCCTGGCCTCCCTGAGGCTGAGCCAGTGAAAAAAACCCGAGTTAGCCATCACACTCAGAAGGAAATCGAACTCCCTCTCAAATCGGGTAGACCCGGGTAGTTACCCACCCGGGCCCCCCACAGATCCGGACGTGCGGATTTCCCGCATCCGGCTCCTCGTGAGTCGGAT
>QIHU01000474.1 GCA_003231035.1 Acidobacteriota bacterium | reverse complement strand
TGGAGCCGGACGAATCTGCGCAATGCAATCATGGTGTTCTCTTCTAGGTTTTCCCCACCTCGATCGAGCGCATAGCCCAACGGATGAGGTCTCAAGAGCCTTCGCGGCGCAGTGGCCACGAAAACGCGGTCCGGCTCCAAAGCGGAGCCGACGAGAGCGAGCCGCGCTAGCGCCCTTCAAGAGGCGCGGCGCGACCCTGTGCGAACCGAGAGGGTCCTAGAAGAGAGGCGGGCCGCGCAGCCCCACCGGGCAGACAAAGCCGGCCAAGAGGACCGGAATCGCCCGGGGAGAATCGACCAAGGAGGGCGTCCGCGGGCACAGGTCCGCCGGGCGCGACCCGAGGAGTACAGTAACGATCCACAGACTTGCCGCGATCAGCCCAATTGGGAGGAGTAAATCCACTTCGACCGCATCGGCGGCGGGCACTCCAGCGAGGAGGTGCAACAAGAGCACCAGCGACCACAAGGCCACCGCTGGGCGGCCCGCGAAGACCGAGCCACGGTAACGCTTGAGTACCAGAAGCGCCGCGACCAGGGCTAGGGCACCAAGCCAGCGAGCCAGGACCAGCGGCTGCAAGAGCGTTGCGTCGCCGATTCGCTGCCAGAGCAAACCGAGGTGAGCCACGGCAATCAGAAGGGCCGCGGCGGAAAGCAGCCCCATGAACCATCGCTTCGGCCTGACTGAGATCCTCACGACAGTGAGTATACCGACGAAGGCCACGCAGCGCTGCTCCCTAAGACCCTCTGCGGAAAGCCCACTGTTCACACCTTGCCGAAGCCGCGCGCAGATGTCATCCTAGATCGAGGAGGATCATCTAGCCCATGACTGAGACTTTTGCCTTCCCGGCACCGTTCCTTCGAGCGATGCCTAAGACCGACCTACACCTGCATCTCGACGGCTCCCTGCGCTTGCCCACCCTCATCGAGTTGGCGAGCGAACGCAACGTCGAGCTCCCGTCCCAAACCGCCGAGGGGCTCCTGGAACTCGTCTTCAAGGAGAACTACCGCGACCTGCCTGACTATCTGCACGGCTTCGCCTACACCTGTGCCGTGATGTCCGACGGCGAGAGTCTGGAGCGCATCGCCTACGAACTCGCCCAGGACAACTTGGACGAAGGAGTGCGCTACATCGAAGTGCGCTTCGCCCCGCAACTCCATGTTCGCCCCGGTTTCGACGTCGGCCAAGTGATCGCCGCGGTCGACCGCGGCCTGGCCCGTGCCCAGGCTGAGCACGAAGCCTCGACAGCGGTGGCCGAAGGGGGCGAACCGCCCTTCCGCTACGGCATCATCGCCTGCGCCATGCGGATGTTCACCGGTGGCTTCGCACCCTATTTCAAGGATCTCGTGGGAGTGCTCGAGGATTCGCCGAAGAACCAGGTGCACGGCATCGCCTCCCTCTCGCTAGCCCACTCGGTGCTCCACGTCCGCGACACGCTCGGTCTACCGATCGTCGCCTTCGACCTGGCCGGCGCCGAGGCCGGCAATCCGGCCTCCGACCACGCCGAAGCCTTCAGTTTCGCCCACCGCCACTTCCTCCCCAAGACGGTGCACGCGGGCGAGGCCTACGGTCCCGAGAGCATCTTCCAAGCGATCACCAAGCTCAACGCCGACCGCATCGGCCACGGCACCCACCTGTACTCAGCCCACTTGATCGAAGACCCCGAGGTCGACCCCGAGCGCTACGTCCATCAACTGGCCGAGTACATCGCCGACCGGCGGGTCACCCTGGAGGTGTGCATCACCTCGAACCTGCAAACGATGCCCGAGTTGAAAGGAGCCGCCGACCACCCCTTCGGCCGCATGGTGCGGGAGAAACTCTCGGTGTGCCTGTGCACCGACAACCGGCTAATCTCGCGCACCAGCGTCACCGGCGAGATTCAACAAGCCTGCGCCGCCTTCAACCTCACCCCGCGCGAGCTACGCCGGGTGACCATTCAGGGCTTCAAGCGCAGCTTCTTCCCCGGTACCTACAGCGAGAAGCGCCGCTACGTGCGCCAGATGATCGAGTTCTACGACCAGGTGGCTAACCACTACGGAATTCCAGATAGCGACCTCGGCGCGCTCTGAACCACAGGGAAGCGAAGGGACTGTTCTTAGGGTGGTTCCTCGAGTGATTTCTCACCCCTGAACCTGCTATCCTGCCGCGCGCGCCCCTCCAAGGGAGAGGCCATACCTCCTCGCGATCCCGCGAACCGCAGGAATTCCACTGATGAGCAAGCTGAGCCAAGCAGTATCCAGGCGGCGTACGTTCGCCATCATCTCGCACCCCGACGCGGGTAAGACCACTCTGACTGAGAAGCTGTTGCTCTTCGGTGGCGCCATCCAGATGGCGGGCACGGTCAAAGCGCGTGGCGAGCGGCGGCGGGCCCGTTCGGACTGGATGAAGATCGAGCAGGAGCGCGGCATTTCGGTCACCGCCTCGGTGATGACCTTCGACTACGACGGCTTGACCTTCAACCTGCTCGACACCCCCGGCCACGAGGACTTCAGCGAAGACACCTACCGCACGCTGACCGCGGTCGATTCAGCGGTGATGGTTCTCGACGCGGCCAAGGGGATCGAGGGCCAGACCCGCAAGCTCTTCGAGGTCTGCCGGCTGCGCGACATGCCGATCACCACCTTCATCAACAAGCTCGACCGCGAAGGGCTCGACCCGTTCACCTTGCTCGATGAGATCGAAAACGACTTGCAGCTCGAGGTCACCCCGGCCTCCTGGCCGATCGGTATGGGGCAGCGATTTCTGGGCTGCTACGACCTGATCCACGACCGGCTCGTTTTACTCGACCGCGTCGATAGGAACCGGTTGACCGAAGGGACGGTCTGCGAGGGGCTCAGCGATCCTAAGATCGACCAACTGTTGCCGGCCGAGGCCGCGGCGACCCTGCGCGAGGAGGTCGAGTTGGTGCGCGGGTTGTGCCCGCCGATGGA
>QIHU01000815.1 GCA_003231035.1 Acidobacteriota bacterium | reverse complement strand
CCCTCTCCCAACAGACGATCACCCCAGAGGCTGCCGCGGCCTACCTGCACACGATCGTTGCGCGGTACGAGCGCGAGGTCTGCGGCGCCCTCTTCCTAGACACCGCGAACCGCGGCATTGGATACACCGTGCCGTTCCAGGGCTGTCTGGCCCGCGCCGCGGTGGAGCCTCGCGCGCTGCTGCAACGGGCTCTCTTGGCCAACGCGGCGGCGATGATCCTCTTCCACAACCACCCCTCCGGTTCGGCCACGCCGAGCCCGGAGGACATCCACTTCACCCGGAGAATGATCCTCGCCGGTGGGCTGGTCGGCGTGGTGGTCACCGATGGAGCGTCGCCCCGTTTCACCTCGGTGGTGCGCCATACGGGGATCGAGCCCGATCTCACCACCCTGCTGGAGACTGACGATCCGCGCTCGCCTCCGCTCTTTAGCCGCACTTTCGACCGTCGCCAGCGGGTTCAACCCAAGTACCGCCACCCGGTGACTAAGAAAACCTGGTCCGGGCGCGGAAACATGGCCAGGTGGCTGGCTCAAGAGATCGCGGCCGGCCGCCGGTTGGAAGAGTTCCGCGTTTCACCGCGGGAGTGATCGATGCTTCGTATATCGACCTCGAAATAGTCCCAAAGGGCAAGTTTTTCCGCTCTTCGCCCACATCTATACCCTGGAAACTACGAAAAATAGCTTAGCGACGAAAGGAACCACGATGAATCCTCCACGAATCCCGTTATCAGAGGCCGCGACGGTGGAAGCCGTCCGCTCCAAGCTCCCCGCTATCGCCGAACTGTTGCTGGGCCAGGTAACTCAGCTCGGCGAACTCCGCCGGGCGCTCCCTCTTCCCGATGAACGGACCCAGGAGGTGGTCTACGAGTCCGAGAGCGGACTGGTCGCCTTCCCGGCACTCGACCTGGCGCTGGATCTTGAGACCTTTGAGGAATCCCTCTCCCAGGTGGCCAGCGAGTTGGAGCAGAAGGCACGGGGGGAGGCGCTCTGGAAAGCTAAGGGGAAGGCGCAAGGCAGGGCTCGGTGGCAACCACCCGAAGACGAGCGCGATGACCCTCTTCGGTGAAACGGTCCGCGTCCTCCGGGGGAACCGGTCCCAAGCCGAGCTTGCCCACAAAGCCGGTCTGAACTCCGCGGTATGGAGCCGCTACGAGACTGGAACCCACCGGCCGCGCGCGGAGAACTTAGCCCGCCTACTGGCCGCGCTCGGGACCACGCGGGAAGAGTTCGAAGATACCCGCTGGCTCGTTGGCCAGGGGACGCGGAGCCTCTACCGGGCCGAGGACCCACCTGCCGTGCGCCGACGGGTGCGGTTCCTCCTCGACGGCCTCGCCGCCGCCATGCTGGAACTGTTGCTCGCGCTACGCCCTCAACCCCCTACGAAGCCACCTCGAACGGATAGGCCGGATCGCGCTGTGCCCGCACCAGGTAGCTCGACATTTTCTGAATGAGCCCGACCGTCACCCGCTCCAGCTCGGCCGCGTCCTTAAAGAGCATCCACGCCGAGGTCGCCTCCCCGTGCACCCCCTGCCGGGTGAAGACCGCGACCATTTCCGTCGCCAGCTCCCGAACCTCGGCGGTGCGCCCCTCTTCGAGGTAGAGGGAGGCCAGCTCCAGCGAGACGAGGGCGGCGTCGAAGGCGATCTCGTGCTTCAAGAAACCGTGGCGCGAGGCGAGGAGGTGGCTTTCGGCCTCCTCGCGGCGGCCGAGACCACGGGCGATCTTGCCCTCGACCCAGGAGACTCGAAGTAGGCTGATTTGATCGAGATGCTTTCCACGTTTGCTCTTCTCGATCAACTCAAGCGCTTCGGAATACCGACCCAGCTCACAGAAACAGTCCGCGAGGTTCTGTCGAGCGATGAGGCATAGCCCCGCATCCTCGTCGGAATCGAGGAGCTGTAGGGCTTGCTCGGCCTGTTCAGCCGCGGCTTGCGTATTGCCCTGCTCATGGTGGACACTGCCAAGAATGATACGGGTGCGGCCGGCAAGTTCCGCAAACCCCTGTCCCACGTAAGTCAGTACCGCACGCTCCAGCAAAACCTCTGCCTCGTCGAATCGGCGTTGATCCCTACGCAACGATCCTTCCAAACTGTCGAGTTCAGCGCGCACCAGCCGATCACCCCCGCCATCGCCGCGCAGCAGAAAACGAGCCGAGCCCAGCAAGAACGAGGCTGCCGGGAGCTGACCGCAAACTCGAAAGGCATTGCCCACGTGCGCTGTTGCTCTGGCATGGAGTTCCAGCACGATGCCGGAATCTTCCGAGTGGTGGAGAATCGCCAGGGCAAGCTCCGCGAGCGCCATCGCATCGCGGGGCCTGCCGGGCATCTGCCCGAGGCTCTCGTCAATGAGGAGTTCGGCGATCGCCGGCCCCTGGTACTCCTGGGGCGCCCCCTGGATCGCCCCCAGCCGCTCGGCTCGGGGGAGGGCGAGCAGTGCCTCCAAGCGTGGCTTGGCCGCTTGCCGTTCCTCAGCGATTTCCTCGGCCATCGTCTCGCTGGCCGCGATCACTCGCTCCACCGCCAGGGTGTAGCTCGCTGGAGAGCCTCCATCAGAGCTTTCTTGCGTCCATTTGTCATACTCGCTCCGGCAGGTCGAGCAGAGGGTAAAGAGATGGCCGATGGCGAGATCGGCGAGATCTCCCGGGTTGCGGGTACCGGCCGCCATTGCTCGCAGCAGCTGGCGTGTGATGTGGAAATGGCGCAAACAAATCTCCTATCTAGGACACAAGTGGTGTTCAATCAGCGTTGTGTCGAAGTGGTGGGAATGCGGGACAAAGAAAAAACCGGCGTCGCCCCACCGAGCGACGCCGGCCGGCCGCAGCCTAGCCGTCCGGGTTGATGCTCGATCCCGCCTCGGTGGGGGAACCGTCCGGGTCGATGTGCGATCCCTCCTCGGTGGGTGCACCGTTCGGGTCGATCTGCGATCCCGCTTCGGTGGGTGCACCGTTCGGGTCGATGTGCGATCCCGCCTCCGCCCACGCTTGAGCGAAAGCGCTGACAACCCTCGACCACAACCCCCCTGCTTTCAGGGCGAAGTCGAGCGGGAGCGCCTGCGCCGACAGGGCCGGCACCAGGGCAAGAACGAAAACCAAGAGCACCACCGGAACGAACCGGCGGCGGGTACGGGGAGCATGCATGCTTCCTCCTTCCAATGCGACCCGCACCGCCACCGACACCGCGCCAGCGCGGCCAGGTCGCGTCTAGTGAGAAAAAGTGTCGTATAACCCTAGATATACGACATGGCGGTAGAAAGGAAGTGC
>QIHU01000305.1 GCA_003231035.1 Acidobacteriota bacterium | reverse complement strand
GGCACCGAGCTAGAGCTTCTGCTCTGGGACGAGGAGCTTACCCTCGGCCAACGCACTCCGCACTACGCCATTGTTGAGAACGGCGAGCTTCGCGGCAGAGTTCGGGCCACCAGCTACGCCATCGACTACGCGGGAGAGCGCTTCGATCCGTTGACGGATGGAGTGCCCACGCAGCTGGCCGACTTGCAGGCCAGAGTAGTGCAGCTAGTCGTCACTCCCTTGCCGGTCCTTCAAGAGGCGATTCGCGAGCTGGGGGGCACGGTGCATCGGCACCTGTCGCACCACACCATGATCGTCGAAATGACGGCCGCCGCCCGTGCCGAAGTGGAGGCATTGCCCTTCGTTCGCTGGGTGGGTCCCTTTCATCCTGGGTACCGTTTGCAGCCGACCGTGGCCGCTCGTCTGGCCGCCCCCGCATCGCAAGGCGCCGAAACGGAGCGCTACTCGATCATGCTCTTCGAGCGTGGGGATGCCACTCAAGCGAGTTTATCGCGGACCGTTCGCGGGCTTGGCGGCACGGTCGACATTGTCACTCCGCGGGGTCGTCGAATCGAGGCGACCCTCGATCGCACGCAGCTCTTGGCGCTTGCCCACGACAACCGCGTGCAGTACATCGATCCGTGGCAGGGGCCGGGCGAGACCGATATGGAGGTGGTACGCGATGTGGGCGGCGCCGACTACGTTGAGATCGTGGCCGGGTTCACCGGTGCCGGGGTGCGCGGCGAGGTCTTCGATACCGAGTTGAGAACCACTCACCAGGAATGGGCCGCCGCTCCGCTGATTCACAGCGCCGGTACCGCCGGTTTCTCGGCCCACGGCACCAGCTCCACGAGCAACGTCTTCGCCCAGGGGTCCAACTCCGCGGCGCGCGGGGTGATCCCTGACGCGCAACCGATCTTCTTTCTGCTCGACGAGGCCACCCAGTTCGGTGGCGCCAAGAGCCGCTACGACGTCTACTCCGAGTTGCGCGACCCGGCCGGTCCCTACCGCGCGGTGCTGCAAACTTCGAGCGTCGGCAATGCCCGCACCTTCTTCTACACCACCATCTCGGCGGAGACCGACGACGCGCTCTTCCTCCACCCGGTGCCAACGCCGGCAACCAGGACTCGCGCCCACAGGCGTGGGCCAAGAACATTGTTTCGATCGGCGGAATTCGCCACCAAGGGACGGCGACGCGTACCGACGACAGGTGGACCTTTGGCGCCAGTATTGGTCCGGCTGACGACGGTCGTATCAAGCCCGATCTGGCTTTCTTCTACGATGGCATCTTCTCGGCAGTTCGGTGGTACCAGCTCGGCCACCCCGCAAACCGCCGGCTATTTCGGCCTGTTGTTCCAGATGTGGCACCAAGGCGTTTGGTCCGGCCATGGCGGCGCCGCCACGGTCTTCGATAGCCGGCCCAACATGATGACCGCCAAGGCGCTGATGATCCATCACGCCTTCCGCTATAACTGGAACGCGGGCGGTTTCAACGCCGATTTGGACCGCTTCAAGCAGGGTTGGGGCACGGCCGACGCGCGCAACCTCTACGACACGGCAGCGGCCACCTTCATCGTCGACGAAGATGTCCTCTTGGCCCCTCTGGGTACCTACATGACCACGGCGGAGTTGAAAGGGACCGAGCCGGAGTTCAAAGCCACCCTCGCTTACCTCGATCCGATGGGAACGGTGGGCGCCGGTGTGCACCGGATTAACGATCTGTCGTTGCGGGTGACCTCGCCGACGGGGACAATCTACTGGGGCAACAACGGCCTGACCGCCAGCAATGTGTCGACCTCCGGAGGTTCCTCGAACACGCTCGACACGGTGGAGAACGTCTTCGTCACCTCGCCTGAGGCGGGCACCTGGACGGTCGAAGTCTTGGCCGATGAGGTCGTGGCGGACAATCACCCGGAGACGGTGGCGATCGACGCGGACTTCGCGCTGATCGTTTCACCTGTCGTCAACGACATTTTCGCGGATGGTTTCGAGTCTGGCGATACTGGGGGCTGGATGGTCACCGTTCCCTAACCCGGTCGATCCTCTTCATCGTCAACCCCCGAGCCTCCCCAGGTGGTTCGGGGGTTTTTATATGGGGAATATTATTGAGGCGTTGCCCGATTCAAGCGTACGTGCTACAGTTGTCGCATGAAGAAGACGAATGTCACAACGCTACCGGAAATCAACGCCTCGGAACTCGATCTGTTGAAGGTTCTGTGGCGCGAGGGCGCGCTGGCCGCGCGCGAGGTGCACACCCGCCTCGGTGAGCGCAACTCCTGGGCCTACTCGACCACCCGCACGGTGATGGAGCGGATGGTCGGCAAAGGGCTAGTCGAGAAGAAACTCTTTCATGGCCTCAATCTGTACGAGGCCAAGATCTCGCGACCGGCCGGGCTGGCCCGTTTGGTGAGGAACTTTGCCGACCGGGTGCTGGAACTGGACCCGGCGCCGGTCGTTTCGCTGTTCGCGGAAGGCGAGGCACTGTCGGCCGAGGAGATCCGCGAGCTGTCGCGCCTCCTCGAAGAGGCGAAGCCATGACGGCCGTCGCGACCTGGAGCGAGACGCTCCTGGCGACTATCGGCCGTGAGGCCCTACTCGCCTCCCTCCTCTTGCTCGCCGTGGCCCCGCTGGCCCGGCTTCTTCGCGGGCGCGCTCCGGTCTTCGTTCATGCCTTGTGGGCGTTGGTGCTTTTACGACTGGTGCTGCCCGTCGGTTGGGCCGCTCCGTGGAGCGCTCGAGCCTTGCTCGGTGCCCTGCCAGGGTGGAGTGGGTCGGTCCTCGGAGCCGAAACCGCGAATCCGGCTGACGAAGCGATATTGGCGGCCCTCCAGCCGGAGGCGGTGACCTTGCCGAACGCCGTTCAAGCTGGCCTGAATCCACCGTGGTTGTTGGGACTGGCAGTGCTGTGGCTAGCCGGCGTGGCGGTGAGTCTCGGGACTTGGTGGTGGCGCCGCCGCCGCTATCTTCACCTATTGGCTGCCTGCGAGAGGGTGAGCGATCCCCGTCTTCTGGCCACGCTGGAGCGCTGGCGCCGCCGTCTTGGCGTGCGCCGCTCAGTACGATTGGTCTCTGCCGAGGTGGCGGTGACTCCGTTTACCCTCGGACTCTTTCGACCGGTGATCTACCTGCCCCGAGTGCTTCTGGCGCGAGGCGACAGCGCCATGCTCGAAGCCGTAGTCGCCCACGAGTTAGCGCATGTGCGTCGCCTCGACGCGTTGTGGCTCAGCCTTCAGCATTGGATCTGCGCGCTCTATTTCTTTCACCCGGTGGCATGGATCGCTTCGGTGCGCCTGATCGAGGCACGCGAGCGGTTGTGTGACCGGATGGTTCTCGTTGGCGGCACCTTGTCGCCCCGCACCTACGGGCGCAGTTTACTGGCGGTCCTCAGTCTCGCTGGGCCCACGGAGTTCGCTGCCGCGCCCGCATTTGCAGCTCATTCGAAACATTCCACGCGCCGTGCCAAGAGGAGACTCACCATGCGCTTGACCGATCTGCTCCATCCCGATGCCACCACCCGCCCTCGTGTTCTTCTGGCGCGAGCCGTGGTTGTCCTGTTCGCCCTCTTCTTGTTGCCGATGGCCGCGGTGATCCAAGCCGCCGATGAGGTGGTGCCGGCGCAGCCCACCGCCGCCAGCCCGGAAAGTCCCGCGACTGGCGCATCGACCGCGACCGCAAGTGGGACACCGACGACGCGGTCGCTGATCAACCCCCTGCCGGAGGGTGGGAAGATCACCTCGATGTTTGGCGAACGCAAGAACCCGTTCACCGGAGAACGCGCCCATCACCGAGGGGTTGACGTGAAGGCGGCCACCGGCAGCGCGGTGGTGGCGGCTGGCGACGGCGTTGTGGAGGCCGCGACCACGCGCTACAAGCGAGAAGACAGTTGGGGCACGGTGGTAATCCTCGACCATGGGGACGGGCTCAAGACCTTCTACTCCCACCTCGATTCAATCTCCGTCCGGCCCGGCCAGCGAGTGCATGCCGGCGACCCGATCGGTGGTGCTGGGAGCACCGGCAAGGTGACCGGCCCCCATCTCCACTTCGAGGTGTGGGAAGAGGGCGAAGTGGTCGACCCGGCGGGCTATATCTCCGACTGGCGCTGAGGCTCGCGGTTCGTCCAGGGGGCCGACCCAGATCTACCAGTCCTTCTAGTGCAGTCCTTCTAGTGATCAAGAGTCGGGTGTCTCGGTAAGATAACAAGCTGGGAGTGAGCGCAACGAGAGGACGGAGCGGTAAGGAGATCAAGATGACGGATGCGTCCACGGATCAATCCCAGTTGGCTCAACGTTTCATCCGTTGCGTGTCGGCGGGCGATCCAGCGGCCTTGACGGCGTTGCTCACCGCCGAACCCGAGGCCGGGGCGCTACTCGATCAACCGCTCTTCTCCTTTGACGCTCCGGCGATCGTCGTGGTGCGCGACAATCCCAAGATGGTGGACCTGTTGTTGGCTCACGGTGCGGATATCAACGCGCGCTCGCAGTGGTGGGCGGGTGGGTTTGGGGTGCTGGACCACGCCTCCGCCGAGGTGGCTCG
>QIHU01000447.1 GCA_003231035.1 Acidobacteriota bacterium | reverse complement strand
AGGGTCAGGATACTGAGGCACTCGCAACCGAAAGGACGAGTAACAGATAGGCCCGACCTACAGCCACCGCGCCCGCCGTCGACTCTACCCTGGCCCAGCACCTGGCCCAGCAGCACCTGGCCCAGCACCTGGCCCAGCAGGGCACCTGGCCCAGAGCACCTGGCCCAGATCCGAGCGAGACTGAGCGGTTCTTCCAAGCTCGCCTTGATTGCGAGGGCGGTGAACAGGTAGCAGCGCTGGAACAAACGCCAGTCGAATAGCAAAGCGTTGGAGGACAGCGGGGCTCCCCTAGGACAGACGCTGGTCCGCCACGGCCGCCGGGACTCGAGAGAGCGCATCCGTGATGACCTCGGGACCGGCGCTAGCGCGGTGGGCGCTTTCGCTGATATGCCGTTTCCAAGCTCGGGCCCCAGGCTGGCGGGCGAAGAGACCGAGGATATGGCGAGTCAGTCGGCCGAGCGGTTGCCCGCTGGACAGCTGGCCTTCGACGTAAGGCAGGTAGGCTTCGACCACTTGGCGTCGAGTTGTAGGGGGGGCGGAGGGGGAAGCCTCTGGAAAGAAATCTCTGTCCGCCGTGGCCAACAGATAGGGATCGTCGTAGGCGGCGCGGCCGATCATCACGCCGTCTACTTCTCGTAGATGGTCGCGCGCTGCTTCGAGGGAGGTCACGCCGCCGTTGATCTCGATCAGCAGTTGCGGATGGTCCCTCTTCAAGCGGTAGACCTCGGAGTAGCGCAGCGGTGGAACCTCGCGGTTTTGTTTAGGGGAGAGGCCGTGCAGCCAGGCTTTGCGGGCGTGGACACTGAAACGATCGCATCCCGCCGCGGCCACGACGTGCACGAAGCGCTCCAGGTCTTCGTAGCGGTCGTGGTCGTCGACCCCGATGCGGTGCTTGACGGTGACCGGGATGGTGACGGCGACGCGCATCGCTTCGACGGCGCGGGCGACCCGCGTGGGCTCGAGCATCAGGCAGGCGCCGAAAGCGCCTTGCTGGACCCGGTCGCTAGGGCAGCCGACGTTGAGGTTGATTTCGCTGTAGCCCCAGTCCTCGCCGATCCGTGCACACTGGGCGAGCTGGCCCGGATCGTCGCCGCCCAGTTGCAGGACCAGCGGTCTCTCGACGGGGTCGAACCCCAGTAGGTGATCGCGGTCGCCGTGCAGCACCGCGCCGGTGGTGACCATTTCGCTGTAGAGCGGCGTGCGTTGGGTGATGGCGCGCAGGAAGCGGCGGAAATGGCGATCGGTGCGATCCATCATCGGCGCCACCGACAAGGGCCAGGCGCCCGCCCGCCCCGTGGTGGTGGCCACCGCTGGATCAGGCGCGGTCGTAGTCGTCCTCATAACGGATAATGTCGTCTTCGCCGAAGTAGGTGCCGAGCTGGACTTCGACGATCTGTACCGGCTCGGTGGTGGGGTTGCGGATGCGGTGTTTGGCGCCCAAGGGAATGTACACCGCCTCGCCCGGCTGGGGCCGCAAGACTTTGTCGTTGAGGACCACCTCGGGGTGGCCGCTGACCACCACCCAGTGTTCGCTGCGGTGGCGGTGCGATTGGTAGGAAAGCTGCTGCCCGGCGTCGACCCAGAGGATCTTCGATTTGAACTTTTCGGTGTCGCGCAGGATTTCAAAGCCTCCCCACGGTCGATGTTCGTAAACGTGTTCCGTGGCCTCGGGTCGGCCGGCGGCGCGCATCTGCTCGACCAACTCTTTGACCCCTTGGCTAGCTCCCTTGCGGGCGATCAGCAGGGCGTCGGCGGTGTCGACCACCAGCAGATCCTCGACCCCGACCAGGCCGTAGACGCGGTCGCGGTGGGGGAAGAGGTAGTTGCCACTGGCCTCTTGCTCGAAGATCGAGGTGGAGGCCGCGGTATCGGCGTCATCTGGCGCTTCCAAACTGGCCATTTCGTCCCACGAACCGAGATCGTTCCACCCGATTGAGCATGGAATGACCACCTGCTGGCTCAGATGCTCCATCACCCCGTAGTCGAGACTCTCGGCTTCGAGCGTTGCGTAGATTTCCGCCAGGTTGGAACCATCGGCGGCCAACCCGCGCAAGCTCGACCACAGCTCTGGCATCAGCCGGGCAAAGTGCTGGGCCATGGTCGAGACGCGGAAGAGGAACATGCCGGCGTTCCAGTAGAAGTTGCCGGCGGCCAGGAACTTCGCCGCCGTCTCGGCATCGGGTTTCTCGCGAAAACCGAGGCTGCGATGGGCGGTGAGCGCTCCCCGCTCGGCGAAGGGGGCGCTTTCGGCTTCGATGTAACCATAGCCGGTGGCGGGAGAGGTGGGGCGGATGCCCAGCGTGACCACCTCGCCCTGCTCGGCGCACTGGACGGCGAGTTCGCAGGCCGCTTGAAAGCTCGCTTCGTCGGCGATCAGGTGGTCGGCGTGAAAGATACCGGCGATTTCGTCCTCGCGCCCCGCCAGTTCGAGCCAACGGCAGGCGAGGGCCACCGCCGGCGCGGTGTTGCGGCCGACGGGCTCGAAGAGGGCCTGTTCACCGGCGATCTCCAGCTCTTTGAGAACCCGCATGGTCAGCGTTCGCGATTCCGCCGTGGCCACCACCCAGGGCTCGCCGAGGGGGCGCAGCCGCCGCAAGGTCTTGGCGAGGAGGGACTCGCCGACCAGGTCGACGAACTGCTTCGGGCAGGCGGCGCGAGAAACCGGCCACAGCCGGGTACCACTGCCGCCACACAGAACAATGGGGATCATCGTTGACTTCATCCGTTCAGGGTCAGTGAGGTGGGGCTTCAGAGCTGGCCATGATAGCGCGTTGTTCTAGCAGCTCGTGCCTATTGCCGAGGGTTTAGCCGACGATCCAGGAACTCCTCGGGTGACAAACGAGCGGGCGAAATCAGAGAGATTCCTCGTGACGATCCACTCGCATCCAGCAGCTTCGGCGGCGGCGGCGGAAACCGCATCCTCATAATCCATCATGCCGAGACTCCGCGCTCGGCTGAACACCTCCAGCCCTTCTGGAATGATCTCGAACGAAACGAGCAGCCAATCGACCAGCTGGTCGGCGACTTTGACAGTATTGGTGTCGAGTGGTGATGCAGTGCAGCGTCGTCAAACCATGGCCCGCCACGCACCCCGTGACCTCTTTGCGCACCGCTTGGGTCAGCACTCTGGAGGAAGCTCTGTACAGTGGCTGGC
>QIHU01000031.1 GCA_003231035.1 Acidobacteriota bacterium | reverse complement strand
GCTTGGTGGATCAGCTGGAGGAGGAACCGATCGCGGCGGCGATCGACTGGGCGCGCGAGCACTACCTACCCCGCTCCGCCAAGAGTCTGCGCCTGGCGGTGCAGGCAGTGCGTCACGGCGTCAACCGCCGTTTCCGAGAAGAACTCGCCGACGTCGAGAAGCTCTACCTCGAGGATCTGATGGCCACCGACGATGCGCTGGAGGGGCTCACCGCCTTCGTCGAGAAACGCCCTCCTCTCTGGAGGAACCGGTGAGCGGGACGCCGCGCAAGATCGACGATACCTTCCCGTAGGCAACCAGCCCTTGGCTTTGTGCGCGACGAGCACCCAATGTCCCTAGTCTCTAGCCCTGGCTACCCTCGCTCTCGGTTTGGTCCGCACTATCCCCATCTATCCCCATCCTCTTCCCGGAACTGATGCGTGTAGAGGCGATGGTAGAGCCCCTCCAAGGCCATCAGCTCTCGATGAGTCCCCTGCTCGCTCACCTGGCCCTGGTCCAAGACGACGATGCGATCCGCGTTCTTGACCGTGCTAAGACGATGCGCGATGACCAGGGTGGTGCGCTTCTCCATCAGCAGGTCGAGCGCTTGCTGCACCAGGATCTCGCTCTCGGTATCGAGCGCCGAAGTGGCTTCGTCGAGCAGCAAGATCCGCGGGTTCTTGAGCAAGGCGCGAGCGATGGCCACCCGTTGTCGCTGCCCTCCAGAGAGCTTCTGAGCCCTTTCGCCGACCACGGTGTCGTAACCGCGGGGCATGGCGGAAACGAACTCATGCGCATTGGCCGCCTTCGCCGCCGCGATCATCTCTTCCTCGGTGGCATCGAGCTTGCCGTAGAGGATGTTCTCGCGCACCGTGCCGCCAAAGAGGTAAACCTCCTGCGGCACCAGGCCAATGTTCTCGCGCAGGCTCATCAAGGTGAGATCGCGCAAATCATGGTCGTCGACCAAGACCCGGCCACGGTCCGTGTCGTAGAAGCGCGGAACCAGGTTGAGCAGGGTCGTCTTGCCAGCCCCGCTAGGCCCGACGATCGCCACCGTCTCCCCCGCCGCGACCTGGATGGACACATCGACCAGGACCGTCGGCGCCTTCTCAGCCTCGGATTCCCCCACCTCGTCGGGAGGTAGCGGGTAGGAGAAGGAGACTTGGTCGAAAACGATCGAGCCCTCGACCGTGGTCAACGCCTTCGCATCGGCGAGTTCGGTGACCGGATCCACCACATCGAGCAGATCGAAAACTCGCTTCGACGAACCCAGAACCTCCTGGAGCCGGGTCCACAAGCTGCCGAAGAAGCGGATCGAACCGCCCATCATTCCAGTCAAAGTGATAAAGGTCACCAGCTGCCCGGTGGTCAACTCCCCCGCCAGGACCTGCCTGCCGCCAAACCAGATCAGCAAGATCGAGGTGGTGAAGAAGAGGACCGAGAGCAGCGGGCCAAAGAGCACTTGCAGATGGAGCCGCTCCATCGCGGTGCTGAGCAAGCGGTGGAGGCTCTTTTGGAAGCGGTTGGCTTCGTACTCTTCACGGACGAAGGAGCGCACCACCTTGACCCCCGAAAAACTCTCCTCGACCACCGTTGTGGCGACCGCGAACTCGTCTTGGACCTCGACCGAGAGGCGCCGAATCTGACGTCCGAGAGCATTCGAAAAATAGTAGACCGCCGGTACCAGAACGAGCATGAACAGGGTCAACTTCCAGTTGGTCTGGAAAATGATGATCAAGGCACCGATCAAGATGATGACCTGCGACAGCGCACCGGCGATGTCCGAGGTCAGGGCGCCGCGAATCGCCAGCACATCGTTCATCAGCCGCGACACCAGCTCACCGGTGCGTTTGTCGCTGAAGAAGCCCAACGAGAGGCTGTGCAGATGGCGGTAGAGCTTCATTCTCAAATCGACCACCACCCGCAAGCCCACCACGCTCATCAGGTAGGAACGGAAGAAACCGATCACTCCCTGGACCACGTAGATGGCGATCAAGAGGAGCGTCACCTTGGTCAAATCGCTCGGATTGCCGCCCGGCTGCACCGCATCGACCAAGTAGCGGATCAAGACCGGCCCGGCCAGCGCCAGCAAGCTGGAGGCCACCACGGCGGAGAAAGCGATGGTCAGTTTCCCCCAGTAGGGCTTCCCTAGAGCCAGCAGGCGGGGATAGAGAGCCAGGCTCTCGCGAGCGTCCTCATCCTTCGACGCTCCCTGCCCCAAGGCGCGAAAGGCCGCCCCCCACTTACCGGCGCTTGGCCGTTCTGGATCGAACTCGATCTCGGCTTCCTTCGTTGTCTCTCGCGCCACGCCACCGCCTCCCTGGTTGTCCACTTGCCGCGCACACCTCACCCTAGCTTTTCCTGAGTGCACCCACCATAGCGAAGCGGGACCGCGGAAAGGAAGCCCACAGTGGCAACTTCGACCTCTTCGCGAAATGGAGTGGTCACTGGTACCATCCAGAGCTTAGAAAGAACACTACGAAGGAGAACGGAATGCTGCAAGAGCTCAACATCGAGAGCTTCGCTCAACACCTCGGCGACACCTTTCGCTGTGCCGGCGGCGGCGATGAGTTCGTGGACCTCAAACTGAGCGAAGCCAACGGCCTCTCCCCGCAGCCGGGCCAAAGCCGGGCCCCGTTTTCCCTCCTCTTCATCGGCCCTTCCGAACCCCCGATGGAGCAACAGACCTACACCCTCCAGCACGAAAAAATGGGTGAACTTAGTCTTTTCCTGGTGCCTCTCGGGCCGGGGGAAGACGGGTTTCAGTACGAGGCTGTGTTTACCTAACCCTTTGCAGCCGGACTTGGCGAGTCTGGTGGCGGCCTCGTCGTGGACCGCATCTCATGCGCGAGAGCCTGTGCCGTGGCTTCGCGTACCTTGGCTTTTCCTGGAAAGGGTCGGGTCGCTGGCAAACTGCCATAGAGGTCGCTCAAGCTAGCCCGTTTGTTAGCGCTAACCCGCGGTCCATCCGATTCTGGAGTCCGTCGAAGATCCTCACCGTGATCTGGCCCCGGCCCCCTGCTAGTGCTGACTTCAACTTGGGAAGTGATCCTGTCCATGCGGCAAGTCTACCAAGCCGGGTTGTCAAAACCCCGGCAGCCATCGCGCTCCAGGAGCCGGTCGGTGGCGCGGAGAGGCGTGCTACTACTACATGAATGGCGCATCGTCGGCAGGGAGAAGGATGAGTGCACGTACAACCTTATTGCAGGTTTGACTGGAATCCAGTAAAGTCCCTTGGCTGGTTTCCACCCACCGGCAGTGCGTGTGTGGTCAGCATCAGGAGAAAAGAGGCGGACACTATCGACTAGGAGACAGGGTGCTCAAGAACTAGCTTTCCCTAGCCTGGGCAACGGGCTGTCGAG
>QIHU01000284.1 GCA_003231035.1 Acidobacteriota bacterium | reverse complement strand
CCGGGGCAGAGCACCGCCTTCGCCTTGAGGCCGCGCTTAAGGCGCCGGAGGTTGAACTTGGGGGTATCGAAGAACTGCCCGTCGGGCCAAAAACGAACCGTCGTCCCGGTGTTGCGCTGGCCAACTTCGCCGATCACCTTCAACTCGGAGACCTTGTCGCCGTTGGCGAAGGTCATCTGGTGCTCCTGGCCTCCGCGCTTGATCTTGACCTCGAGTTTCGTCGACAGCGCGTTGACCACTGAGACGCCTACCCCGTGCAGGCCACCCGAGAAGCGGTAGTTCTTGTTGGAGAACTTGGCTCCCGAATGAAGTCGGGTGAGGATGACCTCGACGCCAGAGACCTTCTCGCCTTGGTGCCGATCGACCGGCATGCCCCGGCCGTCGTCGGCCACCGACAAGGAGCCGTCCGCCCACAAGGTGACCAGGATGGAGTGGCAATAGCCCGCCACCGCCTCGTCCACCGCGTTGTCGATCACCTCCTGCGCCAGGTGGTTGGGCCGCTCGGTCAGGGTGTACATCCCCGGGCGGCGGCGAACCGGTTCGAGGCCGGTCAGGACTTCAATGGCTGAAGCGTCGTAGGTCGTCATAAGCGCTCGATCCATGGGTGGGTAGTGCGGGCCGCGGGCGGGATCTTATCCGAAGGAGATCGCCAGACTCACTCCTCCATCTCCAGATCCAACTCTAGCGCCAAAGTGTCGGCCACGGCCCAGCCCGCCAGGGTCGGTGCCAGCCGCCGCTCGTCGAGGACTAGCAGGCCCTGATCGAGAAACCGCCGCGCCGCGCGCGTGCTGCTCGGGTCGACCCCGAAGCGGTGCTCGAAGGCTGCGCAGTCGATACCGTCCAGGGTACGCAGGGCGAGCATCACTGTTTCGAGCCGCAAGTCAGCGCGGCTCAGCCGCTCCGCGTCCTCCACCGGCGATTGGCCAACCGCCAACCGGCGCCGATAGCCGCCGAGCCGCGGTACGTTCCACCACCGGCGATCGACGCCATCGAAAGAATGGGCCGAAGGGCCGAGCCCCAAATAGGGCGTGTGGTTCCAGTACTTCCGGTTGTGGCGCGAGCGATGAGCTGGCGCGGAGGCGAAGTTCGAGACCTCGTAACCCGGCCAGCCAGCCTGGCGCAGAAAGCGGTGGGTCAAGTCCAACAGCTCACCACGACGCTTCTGGCCCGCCTCGACCAGCTCTCCCCGCCGCCGCCGCTTGCCGAACAGGGTGCGCTCATGCACCGTCAGCTCGTAGCAGGAGAGATGGCTAGGCGCTAGTCCCACCGCCTGTTCCATGTTGCGCCGCCAAGCCGCCGCCGTCTGGCCGGGCAGGGCGTAGATCAGATCGAGAGAAACACTCTCAAAACCAGCCGAGAGCACCAGCTCTACCGAGCGCACCGCCTGCTCCGGCGAATGGCGCCGACCGAGAAAGGCCAGCTCCGCCGCGTCGAACGACTGTACGCCCAGGCTGAGGCTGCGCACTCCCAGAGCCCGCCAACCTGCCAGACTCTCGTCGCTGACATCCTCCGGGTTGGCCTCCAGTTGAATCCAAACGTCAGGGTCGACCTCCAGAACCTCGCCCACCGCCTCCACGATGCGGCGCAACTCGCTAACGTCCAAGAGCGACGGCGTGCCGCCGCCAAAGTAGAGTGTCCCAAAAGCGGCCGCGGCCGCCGGCCACCGTCCCGAACGAGCCACCCACTCCGCCTCACGAGCAATCAGCTCAGCAAAGGAACGCTGCTGCCGCCCGCTCGATTTGACCACCGCGAAGTCGCAGTAAGGGCAGATGGCCGAACAGAAAGGGACGTGGATGTAGAGGCCGGGGGATGTGTCCTGCTCAATCATCGCGGGAGGGCTGGCTGAGATTCCGTGAACTCAGGCTCCTTTCGCTCCTTGCTCACGGAGAGCCTCTAGAAAGCGTCCCGCGAACGGGGATGCCTTCGCGACTAGCTCTGGATCTAGCTCTTCCAGAATCTCGAAGCTGTGTGCTCCCTTCCCGTAGCGCCCTTTCTGACAATCACGAGTCGCCTTCTTGAGACCTTCCAACACGTCTCGTTTGGGGATCTTCTCGATCTTCGGGTTCGCGGGCAGAGCAGTCTGCTGAAATTTCTGGCCAAAGTAGGAAGCTAGCTTCGCCGGGTCCGCCAAGAACCACGATTCCATGCACTGCACCATCAAGTGACACTGCTCATCCTGAGCGTTCGGCGGTTTCTTCCACTGATCACTGCTCGCAAGGTGCCCCCAGGAGGAGTTCAGAGTCTTCACTTCCTCCTCCGAATCCACCAGCAGGAGGACTTCATCCTTGCCCTCGACGTGAGCGTGCTTGAAGTCCTCGTAAGCCTTCTGCCGTCGCCCGCAGGCCACGATTCTGGGCATTCTGTGGATCTTCGCCTTCTCGAGAAAGGTACGAAAACCTTTGCGGCAAGCCGTTCGCAGCGACTTCGAATCACCTCCGCCTTCAACGTAGAGCTTAGCGCTCACCAGCGGTTACCCCCGAGTTCACCCCGCGTCCACAACTCTCCAAGCCGGTATTCGTCGAGCCAGGGCTTCAACTCTTCCGCGGAAAGGCGGCGCAGCCGTGTGGCCCCAGCCTCTTTCTCGCAAACGAGAATCGCCTCTGGCCTCTCGGTGAGGGCGTCGATCAAGATGTCGGAGTGGGTAGTCACGAAGAGCTGGGAGCGGCTGGAGGCTTCCACCAACATCTTCGCCACCTCGGGAATCACGTCAGGGTGAAGGCCAAGTTCCGGTTCCTCTAGGCAAATCACCGGCGGCGGTTCGGGGTGACAGAGAACGACGACGAGACAGAGATAGCGCAGGGTGCCATCGGAGAGGCGAGTCGCCGGGATGGGCTGGGACAACTGCACCGTTCCGCCCTGAATCGTGGTGGTGATATCCCTCACCGGCTCGTAGAAGGTGCGCAGCCGCTCGAGGATCTGCCTCTTAATCGCAGGTCGGTTCTGAAGGTCGTTTAACACCAACCCAAGGTTGCTGGCGTTCTCCAGGAGGCTGTCTCCTGGGAGATCGGCCTGTTGCGGTCGGCGAGGCGGTGTGTCGCGACCCAGGTTCCATTCCCGGTAGAAACTCATGCGCTCGAACTGCCTCGCCAGATAGGTCAACTCAGGGTAGCTGTCGGGGTCTCTGCGCTGCGAAAGAATCGACTGATCTGGACTCACTTCTTCGCGTTGAAGTTGACGAGGTGTCCGATCGGTCTTGCTGAAGTCGGCCACAACATTGAGCACCGGATGTCCTTCCGAGTACTTGTAGTAGAAGTAAGGCTGCTTGTGGCCACCGAAACTCTCTTCGTTTTCGATCGCCTCGTCGCGAAGCTCGAATCGTGATGATCTCGTCTCCGTGAATGAGAGCCGGTACCGTAACGGCATGTGGCCTCCTGGGTAGTCAACGGTGACGCCCAGAGTTGCAGTCGCCTCTAGACCGCCCCCCTTCCAGATCCAGTCCCCAACACCCCCACCCGCGCGAATCGGCTCCTGCAAGTCCCTCGGAGCCGCCTGGAGCAGCGACAGCGCCTCGATCAGATTCGACTTTCCCGAGCCGTTGGGGCCGATCAGGACGTTCAACGGCTCCAAGGGCAGTTCGGGGCTCTCGGGACCGTAGGAGAGTAGATTCTCCAGCCTGATCGAGCGGATGAGTCTCTTGCCTTCCATCGTCTACTCCAAGTCAGATCCTAACCGTGCCCTACCCGTCGTTCGATCTCAACACCGCGACGAAGGCCGACTGCGGGATCTCGACGTTGCCGACCTGCTTCATTCGCTTCTTGCCTTCGCGTTGCTTGTCCAGCAGCTTGCGCTTGCGGCTGATGTCGCCACCGTAGCACTTGGCGGTGACGTCCTTGCGGTAGGCGTTGATCGTGGTGCGGGCGATCACCGAGCCGCCGATCACTCCCTGGATGGCGATCTTGAACTGCTGACGGGGGATGGTGTCCGCCAGGCGGTCGCAGTATTGCAGCGCCCGCTGACGGGCTTTGTCACGGTGAGCCAGGAAGGACAAGGCATCGACCTGCTCACCGTTGACCAGAATATCGACCTTCACCAGATCGCTCTTGCGATAGTCGAGGATCTCGTAGTCGAACGAGCCGTAGCCCTGGGTGACCGTCTTCAGCCGGTCGTAAAAGTCGAACAGCACCTCGCCGAGCGGCAACTCGCTGGTCAGCTCGATGCGGCCGGCGGAAAGGTAATTGAAGGTCGTACCTTCACCCCGACGCTCGCGGCACAGCTCCATCACCGCCCCCACGTAGCGTTCGGGAAGCATGATCGCCGCTTTGATGTAAGGCTCGCTAGTGTTTTCGATGCGCGCCGGATCCGGGTACAAGCTCGGGTTGTCCACCGCCAGCTCCGTGCCATCGGTGAGAACGACCTCGTACCTCACCGACGGAGCCGAGAGGATCAGCGAGAGGTTGCCGCTCCTGCACCACGTCGAGGTGCAACAAACCGAGGAATCCGCAGCGGAAACCGTAGCCCAAGGCCGAGGAGGAATCCTTCTGATAACTCAGCGCCGCATCGTTGAGCTTGAGCTTCTCCAACGCCTTGGTGAGATCGCCGTACTCGTCGGTCGAGATCGGATAGAGCGATGAGAAAACCACCGGCTTGGCCTCTTGGTAACCGGGTAGAGGCTCGTCGGCGGGGCGTTCGCCATCGGTCAAGGTATCGCCAATCGCCAGCCCTGAAAGGGACTTGATGCCGGCGATGACATAGCCGACCTGCCCACTCGCCAGCTCCTTGCCCGGAACCCGCTTCAGCGCGAGCGTGCCAACCTCCTCGACCTCGTGCTCTATGTTCGAGTGCATGAAACGCAGCGTCTGGCCGGCCCGGAGCACGCCATCCACCACCCGCACCAAGAGGATCGCTCCGCGGTAGGCGTCGTACTGCGCATCGAACAGCAACGCCTTGAGCGGCGCTTCGCGCTCCCCGGAAGGGGCCGGCAAGCGAGTGACAATGGCCTCCAGCACTTCGTCGATACCCTTGCCGGTCTTGGCCGAGCACTCGACCGCTTCGAAGGGATCGAGCCCCAAGTCGGCATCGATCTCCTCCTGTACCCGATCGATATCGGCCGACGGCAAGTCGATCTTGTTGATCACCGGAATGATCTCCAAGTCGTACTCCAACGCCAAATAGAGATTGGCCACCG
>QIHU01000242.1 GCA_003231035.1 Acidobacteriota bacterium | reverse complement strand
ACCGCCACCGACGAAGTTGCGAACCGAGTCCCAATACCCCTCCACCGCGACCCCGAGGTCGTTCGGCGTCCAGCCGGCGGGGAAGGCGCTGCCCGCCAGGTTCGCGGGCATCGTCGGACCCACGGGCGGATCGCCGGGGTGGGGGAAGACGTTCGTCCCGTCCCACTCCCTCACCGGCGGCAGGAAGTACTTGCTGCGCCACGCTTCGTAACGCGCCAGCATCACGTCCACGGAGTGATTGAGGAAGTCGGTCCCGGGAGATCCCGGGCTGGTGATCAGTCGATCCAGTGACCAGTTCAGATGGTTCTTGGTGCCCGCGGGCGGCGCCCCCAACTCCGCAGTACCCACGTCGCCGTAGACTAGCGAGGTCACAAAGTCGATGAAATTCGCGGGCATAGGATGCCTCCTCCTCAGTTTGTAGTCTCTGTTAAGACTGTCGTCAAATCTTCGTCGGCGTTACATTCGAACGGCTCTCAGCGTTCGCATAGCCTTCAGTCGATACTCTCAACGCTGCCATGGCAGACCTCGCGCGACCCTGAGCAATTCACCAGCTCGAAGAAATAGAAGTAGACGCCTTCGCTCAAGGAATCCCCCGAAGTGAGGCCTCACCCATTTCGGGAACGGACACAGCGTCGACGGGCAGACGCTGAACTCGGGGGCGAAGCGGCTCACCTGTCGACTCGACACTTTCGATCTCGCTGCCGGCCACTTTGCCATCGAGGTCATCCGAGAGTGACGGCCTGGTGCCTCAAAAAACGCCCCGTCACACAAGAGGACTGTACCGATCGCCAAACCCGGTTAGATCCTCGGAGCCTCCTGGCGAGATCTGGCAGAATAGCCGACCCATGACCCAGCACCGCTACCAGCGCTACGTCGCCATCGGCGACAGCTCCACGGAAGGGCTCAACGACCCGGATGGAGCGGGTGGCTACCGGGGCTGGGCCAATCGGTTGGCAGAACACGTCGCGAGCCACCAGGGTTCGCTGCTCTACGCCAACCTGGCGATCCGCGGCCGTCGGACCCGACAGATTCGCGACGGGCAGCTCGACCACGCGCTGGCCATGCAACCCGACCTCGCGACCCTCTTCAGCGGCACCAACGACGTGGTGGCACGCCGTTTCGACTTGGCCCAGGTCGCCGACGACATCGAGCACATGCACCAGGCCTTGATCGAAGGTGGCGCCACCCTGCTCACCTTCACCCTGCCCGACTTGACGCCCGTCATGCCCCTGGGCCGCTTGGTTGCGGCCCGAATCGAAGCCCTCAACGACTCGCTACGGGAGATTTCAGCCAGGACCGGAGCCCTCCTGGTGGATTTCGCCAGCCACGCGGTGGCCTCCGACCCTCGGCTGTGGAGCGCCGATCGCCTCCACGCGAACTCCCAGGGCCACGCTCGCGTGGCCCAAGCCCTCGCCCACGCGCTCGCTCTTCCCGGAACCGACAACTCGTGGTTCGCTGCGCTCCCAGAAACTCCCCCCCGCTCCGCTCTCCAGCGC
This sequence comes from Acidobacteriota bacterium, assembly GCA_003231035.1. Taxonomy (GTDB): domain Bacteria; phylum Acidobacteriota; class Thermoanaerobaculia; order Multivoradales; family SZUA-115; genus SZUA-115. The sequence goes on along the minus strand of QIHU01000242.1, from coordinate 1,483 downwards.
ATGCGTGCCGAGATCGACTGGATCCGTGAATACCTCGCCCCATGGATCTGGCGACACCTGAACGGTCGATCGTCGGGCGACGGCCTAGTGGCCAAACGGCCGCGGTTGCTGCTTGTCGAGGTGAGTACAGAGCCAGCGATGGCCCGATCCCAGAATCCTACTCCGCCGCCTTGACCGAGACCCTCGCCAAGATCCACTCTCCGATCATCTCGAGCGCCTCCGGCGCGAAGGTCTCTTCGATCACTCCGTACTCGGATGGAGAGCCGGTGTCCGCGTGTTGGAAAAGATGGTTGAGGCCGTCGAAGGTGTGCACCTTGACATCCTTGTTGCCCGCCTTCTTCAGCCCCGCGACTAGGGCCTTGGAGTTGATGCTGGCCGCTACCTGGAGGTCTTTCTCACCAAAGAGGGCCAGCACCGGAATCTTGATTCGCTTCAGGTAGGTCGCTGGGTCTTGGGTGAGAAGCGATCGGAAATAGGGCGTGGTGACTTGCCGAATGCCCTGGTCGATCGCTTGTTCGCTGAAGCCGAGCTGTTCGCGCTCGCTCTCCGTGAAGCCCTTCATCTCTTCGCCGGCCTTGGCTTTGAGCTTGGCGATGAGTTCGTTCTGATCGAGGGACTTGTCCGCGAGCAGGACAAGGTCTCCGGCACCACCGGCGAGGGCGCGGTCGATCAGGGCGTCTTCGACACCCTGGAGCTTGTAGAGATCCCGTGTCTGCCTGGCGATCAAGTCGCCGAGTGGTTCACCGGGCGGTGCGATCAGCACGAGAAAGTCGATCTCCTCGTTCTGGGATGCCGCGAGGGGTCCGGTCAGACCCCCTTCGCTGTGGCCGATGACACCGATCGCGGTCTTGTCGACTTGCGGTTGGCCGGTCAGGAAGGCCACGGCGGCGATGATGTCCTCGGCGAAGTCCTGCATCGTGGATTCAAGAAAAACTCCCGTCGACTCGCCAACCCCACGGTCGTCATAGCGCAGCGACGCCACGCCATGGCGACCGAGGTAGTCGGCGATCACCAGGAACGGCTTGTGACCCATCAAGGACTCATCTCGATCCTGGGCGCCCGACCCGGTGACGAAAACGACGGTGGGAAATGGACCCTCGCCCTGTGGGATGATCAACGTTGCGCCCAGACTGACGCCGTCCGCGGTGTTCTCGAAGCTGACACTGCGACTCTCGTAGGGAAAGGGAGCTTCGGGATTCTGAGGCCGGTTGAGGACGAACGTCTCGCTGGAGCGCTCCAGGGTCAGCGGAAAAGCCGAGCCGCCCTGCTTCCAGGTACCCTCGGCCGCGGTCCCCTCCGAATCGAGTACCCCTTTGAATGAGCCACCAATAGAGGCAACCTCAAAAGTCAAGCTCTCCGCATTCAGCTCGATCGAGGAAACCGGAATCACCGTTCCTTGATCGACACTGTCGAGGACCGCCGAGAGGTTGCCATCGCTATCCGTCTCGGTTCGCAGGACTAGCCTGAGCTCGATCGAGCCAAC
>QIHU01000232.1 GCA_003231035.1 Acidobacteriota bacterium | reverse complement strand
CTCGTCGAGCCGCTCCTTTCCCCCGCCTGCCGCGCCTTCCGGCCCGGAACCTCGGCCCGCAACGCCGCGCGGGACGTGGGCCAGTGGGTCACCGACGGAACACCGTGGGTACTGCGCGCCGATGTGCGCACCTTCTTCGACTCGATCGACCGCGACCTGCTCATCCACAAGCTAGAACCGCTGGTCGACCCCAAGTCGCTCCGCTTTCTGGAGCGCATCTTGCGCAGCCGCTGCTTCGACGAAGCCGAGCCCGACCACGCCCTGCCCGGCATCGCTCAGGGTTCCCCGCTCTCTCCGCTCCTGGCCAACCTCTACCTCGCCGATCTCGACACCGCTCTGGCGGCTACCTACCCGCGCTACCTGCGCTATTGCGACGACCTGATCGTGCTCGCCGCGGACCAGCCCGCCGTTGAGGCCGCCAATGCCAAGATCGAGGAGGAACTCGCCAAACTGCAACTGGAGCTGAACCGCGACAAGAGCCGGATCTGCCGCGCCGAGGATGGGTTCGTCTTCCTCGGTTACCACTTCGGCCCCACCGGCCAAGGACCGGCCGCCAAGGCGGTGAAGGCGCTCGCCTTTCGGCTCGATCAACTCACCGAAGAGGAGCCCCTCGACCTGCCAGCGCTCGACGCCCTCTACCGCGGCTGGACCGCCTACTACGGGGAGCAGTTTGAAATCTGGGGCCGGGGCGGTGCTGGACTACTGGCCTTTCTACGCGGTGTCGAAGAAGCGCCAGATCCGGCGGTGGCCGAGAAACTCGTCCAACAGCGGTGGCGGCAATCGGAACCACTCTCCGCGGGGCTGGCGATGCACCTCGCCAGAGCTTGGTGGAAACAAGGCGGCGAAGAACAAGCCTGGCTTGAGCTGATCGCGCGTTGCGCCACCGCCAAGGTGGCTCCCGCGGAGCTGGAGGACTGGGCCGCCCTTCTGGCCATCGAGCTAGACTCCCTCGCCACCCTCGCCGCCGGCTCCAAGATAGGCGAAGGTACGACCCTCGAAGCCTTCGTCGAAGGACTTTCCGAGCAGGGCAACTTCGATCTCGCCCAACGGCTCTCCGCCCGCTCAAGCCTCTTCGCCGTCACGGCTGAATCCGAGCGCCAGCCGGAAACCGGTACCGGCCCAAACCAAAGCGAGGCTAGGGCGAGCCAGCCCAGCAAAGCGGCCACCATGACGGTCACCATGATAGATCGGGCCGATCTCGGCCTCCTCCAGCGCTTCTTTCAGGGGCGCGAAGGGGTTCATGCGGCACTCAGCCTGCACGGCCACCGGCGAGCTTACGCCCCGGTGCCACGCCCAATCGCCGACGAGGACTGGCGAGCCCACCTAGAAGGCGAGCGGGTGCTGGCCTTGCCACTGGTGCGCGCCGGTAACACCGCCCTGCTCGGCGTATTGGATGTGGATGTCGAACGCCGAGCGCTCGACGAGCGGCTCGGCGTGCCGGACGAGCTGATGGGCCGCGCCCTGGCCACCGCCCTGCGCCTCAAGACGGAACTCAGCCGGCGCGGCGCCGACTGCCTGCTCGAAGCCAGCGGCTACAAGGGCTATCACCTCTGGATTCGCTTCGCCGCCCCCGTCCCCTGCCCGCGCCTGCGTCGCTGGCTGCTCAGCGTGGCGCGGGCCATCCAGCCCTGGCCCGAAGGCATTCGGGTCGAAGAGTTTCCCAATCGCGACCGGGTCCGCGAAGACCGCACCGGCCCGCACGTCAAACTGCCGCTGGGTAGCCATCCCAAGAGCGGCAGTAGTTCCCAGATTCTCGATTCGCGCGGCCAGCCCACGGCCGACCCGTTTGAGACCCTTCGTGAGGTGGCTCGTGTTCCGGTTGCCGTGCTGGAGACAACTCCCGTAGCCGCCCAAGCCAAGAGTAAGGAGAACAAGCAAGGCAAGAACACATCTTCCAACCCGCCCACGCCACCCACAATCGGCGAGCGGGCCCGCAAGATCCTCGACGGCTGCGGGGTACTCGGCTACCTGGAGAAACGGTCCACGGCCACCTCCTACCTGACCCACCGCGAGCGCACCAGTCTGCTCTGCGTCCTCGGCCACTTGGGCGACGAAGGGCACCAGGCGTTGCACGCCATCATCGGCCATACCTACAACTACCGGAGCGAAGCCACCGACCGCCACGCCAAACGGTTACCCAGCCATCCGATCTCCTGCCCCAAGCTGCGCGAGCTGCACCCTGAAGCCGCCAGCACCACCGAATGCGATTGCACTTTCAGCCGCCGCGCCCCCTACCCCACACCGCTCCTGCTGGCACTCAAGCCGAGCGAGGTTCCGGTCTTTCGCACCGCGGCCAAGAAACAGGCGGCAAATCCGACGAGGAAGAGCCCGGCGAGCAGCAAGAAAATCAACGCAGGGGGTGCCCCCACCCCAACGGGCCAATCCGCCTCCTCCGCCCAGCAGGAGCTGATCCACCGGGCCGAGAAGGCGCTGGCGCGCATTCGAGAGCTGGAAGGGCACCGCCGGGGAATCCTTGCCTCGTTGCGTCGCGGGCGGCGCGAGTTGGCGCAACTCTTCGACGAATCCGGCCGCGACACCCTGACTCTCCCCACGGGAACTCTCCGGCGCCAAGCCATCGAAGGCGAAGAGGGCTGGAAGTTCCAGTTGGAAATCTGATCCGTTCGCTTCACTACAGACCATGAACATCGTCTATCTCACCACCTCCGGCCAGCATGTGCGCAAGCGTCTGAACCGTTTGGAGGTCTGGGAGGGGCAGCGCAAGGTCCAAGACCTGCACCTCTTCCACCTCGAACGAATCGTCGTCTTCGGCAATGTCCAGTTCAGCTCGCAGGCTCTGGCGATGCTTCTGGACAAGGGAGTCGATGTCTCTTTCTTGACCAGCCGCGGTCGGCTGCGTGGGAGCCTGGTGGCGAAGAGTTCCCGCAATATCTACCTTCGCTTGGCGCAGTTCGACCGCTGGCGCGACCCCCAATTCCGTTTGGCCTTCAGCCGCGAGGTGGTCGCCGCTAAGCTGACCGCCCAAC
>QIHU01000466.1 GCA_003231035.1 Acidobacteriota bacterium | reverse complement strand
AAGTCCTCAATCAGATGTTCGGGTTGCACCACGTTGCCGACCGACTTGGACATCTTGGTTTCGTCCTTGAGCCACCAGCCGTGGGCGTAGATCGTGGTCGGCAGCGGTAGACCGGCGGAGAGCAGGAAGGCCGGCCAGTAGATGGCGTGGAAGCGCAGAATGTCTTTGCCGACCAGATGTAAACAGGTGCCCTCGCCTTGCCATAGGCGCTCGTACAGCGAGGTGTCGTCCGAGCCCAGCCCGAGGGCGGTGAGGTAGTTGGTCAAGGCGTCGAGCCAGACGTAGACCACATGGTCGGGATCCTCTGGCCATGGCACTCCCCACTTCACCGAGGCACGGGAGACCGAAAGATCTCGCAAACCGCTCTCGACGAAGCTCACCACCTCGTTGTAGCGCCCCACCGGCTGGACGCTCTCCGGGTGGCTGCGGTACCACTCGAGCAACGGTTCTTGATAGGCCGAAAGACGGAAGAACCAACTCGCCTCTTGCACCCGCTCGACGGCGTCCCCGGTCTCGGTGTCGACGCCGTCCTTGACCTGAGAGTCGGCGACGAAGGCCTCGGCGGTGGGGTTGTACCAACCCTCGTACTCACCCTTGTAGAGGTCCCCTTTGGCCACCATGCGGCGGATCATTTCGCCCACCGCAGCGCGGTGCCGCGGCTCGGTGGTCCGCACCCGGTCGTCGGGCTCGACGCCGATCTTCGGCCACAGGGCGTCGTAGAGGGCGACGATGCGGTCGGCCAACACGATGGGTTCGATGCCCTCGGTCTGCGCCGCGCGCTCGATCTTCAAACCGTGCTCGTCGGTGCCGGTCACGAAATAGGTGTCGTCTCCCGCCATCCGGCGATAGCGCGCCAGCGTGTCGGCGACCACCGTGGTGTAGAGATGACCGATATGCGGCGGTCCGTTGACGTAGTAGATCGGGGTGGTGACGTAGAAAGTGCTCATTTCAGCCTCGTTTCGTTGCAAGAACGGCGGATTCTAGCAGAGAGAGGCGCCCCTAGACCGCGCACTCAATCGAGAGTGGCGAAGCTGTAGCTCTCGCCGCAGAAGGTGCATTCCGCCACGATCTTGCCGTCGTCGTAGAGGGACTCCTGATCCTCGGCCGATAAGGTGGAGAGCTGATGGCGCAATCGTTCGCGGCTGCAGCGGCAGCGGTAGGCCAGCTCTCGTTGCTCCTGGGAGTCGCTCTCCAAGCCGGCGAGGAAGGTGGCGATGACCGACTCCCGCCCTTCGTGTTCCAGCATGCGGCTAATCCCACCCGTGTGTTGCGAGATCCCGGCCAAGTTGCGTTCCAGCTGGCCGAGCGACTCTTCGCTGGCCCCCGGTAGGGCCTCGATGATCATGCCGCCGGCGGCGGCGATCCCGTCGCGTCGAGTCAACACCCCCACCGAGACGGCGGAACGCCGCTGCTCGCTCTGGTGGAGAAAGTGGGCCAAATCGTCACCGATCTCGCCGCTCGCCAACTCCACCTGGCTGCTGTAAGTGCGCCCCTCGCGAGCCCGGGTCACGTGCAAGGTGCCCTCGCCGATCGCTCCGCCGACGTCCAACTTACCGGCGGCGGTGGTCGGCAAGCTGACCTGCGCGTGGCTCGCCATGCCGCGCACCGAGCCGTCCTCGTCGGCATCCGCCACCACGCGCTCGAGAGGACCGCTGCCCCGTACCTCGACCATCAGACGGGATGGACTCTTGCTGAACATGCGGAGCAAGAGGACCGAACCGATCATCAAACGGCCCACCGCGGCCGAGGCCAAGGGCGATAGATCGAGCCTGCCGCGGGCCGCTTCGACAATCGCCGTCAGGTCGGCGAAAGCCCAACGCAAATCGCCGCCGGCCGCCGTTCCTAGCTCCAACTCCCCCAGCGCGTACTGTGCCCGATTCGTCATCGCGCAAAGCTACCACGCACCCCGATCGCGCAGCGAGACCCACCTACCGGCGCCGCCCAGCACCATGTGGTCGAGCAAGTGAATTCCCACCAACTCGCCAGCCTGTGCCATGCGTCGAGTGAAGGTGAAGTCTTCACCGCTGGGCGAGGGATCGCCGCTGGGATGGGTGTGGAAGAGCAGAAAGTTGGCCGCGTTGCACAGGAGCCCCTCCTTGAGCACCGCGCGCGGCTCGACCGCGGCTCGATGCAGGGTGCCGCGGAAGAACTCGCGATCGCGAATCAACCGATTGCGGGTGTCGAGGAACATCGCTCCGAGCATCTCTTGATCGAACCGGCCGTAGCGTAGGATCAAATAGCGCGCCACCTCGGCGGGATGCTCCATGAGTTGGCGCTCGGGGACCTCCGCCTTGGCCATCCGCCGGCCGACCTCCACCGCCGCCAGCAGCGTCGCCGCCTTAGCCGCGCCCAGCCCGCGACGGCGCAGCGTCTCGCAGGTGGCATCGCGTAGCGCGGCCAGGCTACCCACTTCGAGCAACAGACCCCGCGCCAGCTCCACCACGCTAACTCCCGGGCACCCGGTGCGTAGCAAGACGGCGAGCAACTCGACGTCGGTCAACGACTTCCCGCCCCATTCGAGCAAGCGCTCACGGGGCCTTTCCTGCGGTACCAACTGACGGATCAAGCAACCTGACGACATGGTGCGCCTCCTTTCCTACTCAGATGGCCAAGTAGGGCGAAGATCGCGCAAGAAAATCTCTCGGCACGTTGACATTTTCGTTGGCCCGCTGGTAAAACCCGCCGGAGAGACCATTCGTCACAAGGAGAACACCATGTGGGTCCCGTCGAGACTCTTCCTCACCAAAGGGGTCGGCCGTCATTCCGAAAAATTGACTAGCTTTGAGTTAGCTCTGCGCGACGGCGGTATCGCCGCGATCAACATCGTGCGGGTTTCGAGCATCTTTCCGCCGGGGTGCACCATCATCCCCAAGAGCAAGGGGCTCAAGGAGCTACCGGCCGGCGCCATCGTCCACTGCGTGGTGGCCGAAGCGGCGAGTGACGAACCCAACCGGCTGATCGCCGCCTCGGTCGGCGTGGCGCAGCCGCGCGACAC
>QIHU01000100.1 GCA_003231035.1 Acidobacteriota bacterium | reverse complement strand
GGCAAGGAAGGACAGCTTCTCTACCTCAAGAGCGCCAGGGGGCGCACCGGCGAGACTCCCACGCTCTATAGCTACGACCTCGCCGAGCGAGAAGAGACGGAGCTGCTCAGCGGTGTCGACTTCTTCGCCATGGCCAGCGGTGGCGAAAAAGTCGCGGTGATGATGGGCGATACGGTCCTCATCGCCAGCACGGGTGGCGCCATCGATGCCAGCGAGGGACGGGTGGACATCGCGGCGGTCGAGATCAAGATCGACCCTCGAGCCGAGTGGCCGCAGATTCTGCGCGAAGCCTGGCGGATGAACCGCGACTATTTCTACGATCCCGGGATGCACGGCGCGGACTGGCCGGCAATGTGGGAGCGCTACTCCGCCTTCCTGCCCGACCTCGCCGTGCGCAGCGACCTCAACCGGCTGATCCAATGGATGAGCAGCGAACTTTCAGTCGGCCACCACTTCGTCTTCGGCGGCGACACTCTTGCCGATCTCGATCCGGTCGCGGGTGGGCTCTTGGGGGCCGACTACGAGATCGACCACGGCCGCTACCGCTTCGCCAAGATCTTCGGTGGTCTCAATTGGAACCCGGACCTACGCTCCCCGCTCACCGAGCCCGGAGTCAGCGTCAAGGCCGGCGAATACCTGCTGCAAGTCGAAGGGCAAGATCTTCTCGCCCCGGAGAATCTCTACAGCCGCTTTGAGAACACCGCTGGCAAGATTGTCGAAATCACCGTGGGACCGCACCCCGATGGGCGCGATTCACGCACCGTGCAAGTCACCCCGATCGCCGACGAAGGGGCGTTGCGCAACCGCGACTGGGTCGAAGGGAATCTGCGCCGGGTGACCGAGGCCACCGACGGCCGCGTAGCCTACGTCTATGTACCCGACACCGCCGGTCGCGGCCACACCTACTTCAAGCGCTACTTCTATCCGCAAGCACAACGGGAAGCGATTATCGTCGACGAACGCCACAACGGCGGCGGCTCGGTGGCCGACTACTACATCGACATCCTACGCCGCCCCTTCATCAGCTACTGGGCGACCCGCTACGGCAACGACCTCGAATCGCCGATCTCGGCCATCCATGGCCCCAAGGTGATGCTGATCGACGAAACCGCCGGCTCGGGCGGCGACCTGCTTCCGTGGATGTTTCGCAAGCTGGAGATCGGAACCCTGGTCGGCAAGCGAACCTGGGGAGGGCTGGTCGGCATCCTCGGTTTCCCCATCCTGATGGACGGCGGCTTCGTCACCGCCCCCAACATCGCCATCTGGACCCCAGAGGGCTTCGTGGTCGAAAACGTTGGCGTCCCACCCGATATCGAGGTCGAACAGCTCCCCTCCGAGGTGATCCAGGGCCGCGATCCACAGCTAGAAAAGGCGATCGAGATCGCTCTGGAGCAACTCGAAGCCAACCCCAGAGTCCGCCCCGAAAGGCCCCCTTTCCCGGTCAGAGCAAGGCCCTAACACCCTCTCCCCGAGGTGCCAGAACGTCTCATCGACCTACGCGAAGAGCCGCGTCGCTTCGAGTAACTCTTTCTCGTCAGCCGCCGACCAGCTTCCCATGAACCCATCCAAAGCATCTCCAATCGACTCCGGCGCAACCGGCCGAGGCTCGAGCCCCGCCCCACGAGACATCAACCGAACAGCCGCTTTGTTCAGTGAGAGGCCCTCTCGCTTCGCGACTTCGCGCAAGCGGTTCGCGAGCTTCTCGTCGAATCCTCGTATCGTAAGTTGGGTCATCGGTCCAAGGAAGTCACCGATGAATCAATAGTGACTCATGGGTGACTCAACTCTACCGAAAGTGCTCGCTAGCGGTCAAACTCACAGGCTCAGCCCAGAAGCCAAGCGTCTAAGCGGTAATTTGTCACCTACCACCTATCCGGCTATCCGGGACCTCACCCGTTTCGGGACTATCCGGGGCCTCACCCGTTTCGGGACGGCTACGGGACGGCTACCGGCTCTACCCTTTTCGGAACGGGTGCGCTGGGTTTTGGGAGGGATGATCCATGGACGCTGCCCGCTAGGGGGCGAGTTCGAGTCTCCCGCGCAGTGGCCGGGCGGCTGCGGGCAAGATGTTTGCACTTCGAGTCGGCAATCTTCGAGCTCCGGCGCAACTCACCCTTCGGGCTCAAACATTCACCTCCGCTTTACGAAGATTGCCGATCGGTGCCCTCCGTCGGTCCGTGCCCGCGGCCTTAGGCCACTGCGCGGGAGACTCGAACTCTTGGGTGGAGTGTTTTGTCGTCCTCGCGCCTCGCTTCGCTCGGCTCTCGGTGTTCTGTCCGGGGTTGACCACTGAGTCCTCGCCGCTTCGCGTCTTGGGGGGGCAGGGTGCCGAACGGAGCGCGCGAGCCGTGAGGCGAGCCCGGCCGCTTCGGCCGGCCGCCTTAGGGGTGAAAACCGAAAAACGACGTTTTTTTCGTCTGAGGGGGATCGGAGAGATCCCCCTAAAAACTAAACGACGAATGACGAGGGGCCTGCCCCCTAGGGCTCAGCCGTTTCGTTTACCAGAGGATCTTAACCCCTAACTGAGCCTGCCGAGGATCACCCAGGCCACTCGTCACAGTCCCGTCAAAGTTGAAGATGAGGTTGGTGACTTGCGGGGTTCGGAAGTTGGGCTCGTTGGTGAGGTTGAAGACATCCAGAATGCCTTCGAGCTCGATCCCTCCGAGTTTGAACGAGCGCGAGACGCGCAGGTCGATCGAAGAGAATTTGTTGTCTTTGCGCCCTAGGTTACGCTGGGTCACCGTGCCGTCGGCGTTGATCCGGTCTTGCGGGGTCGCGGCGTCGGCACCGCTCTGGGTGATCGACTTGGGTTGCGGCGAGCGGTAGGAGAAGCGGGCGTTGACGTGGAAGCCGTAAGGGGCCTGCCACAGCACCCAGGCGTTGAGCCGATCCTTCTGGTCGCGGTCCGAGAGGCCGAATTCGGCATCGAGATCGGTGATCCGCGCGTAGCGGAAAGAGAAGGGATCGCGCTCGTTGTCGTCGTCCGACTCATCCTTCGAATAGGTGTAGTAGCCCTCGAA
>QIHU01000203.1 GCA_003231035.1 Acidobacteriota bacterium | reverse complement strand
TTCTCCATCTCTTCCATCTTCTTGCGCAGACTCAAGGGGCGCATATCGGTCCACACCTCTTCGATGTAGTCGAGACACTCTTTCTTGGCGCCCTCTTTGCCGACGTCTTTCCACCCCAGAGGGTTTTCACGATCGACCGGCCAGATCGAATACTGCTCTTCGTGATTGATAACGACCTTGTAAATCGTCTGATCGTCGTCTTCGTCCCAGGCCATGACCTTCTCCTTGAAGCTTGCGGACTCTCGTGTTTCTCTAGCCTAACGGGGAGATTGTCAGAAAAAGTCTCACCTCCCCTATCAGTGTCCTCTTAGGTGCATCACGAAAGGCAGACCGGGACATGGGATGCACCGAGAAGCAACCGGAGCACACTAGCATTGCCGACCGGCCGCGGACTCACTACAATGCGGGAATGTGGCCCCATAGACTCTCTGATCTCGCGACCGACGCCGCACCTCATCAGGAGGCTGCTCGGTGACAATCTCAAGTGCCCTCGCCAACTCGACCTTTACGCAATCCCCCTGGCAGCTGACCGAACTAATCTCGGAGCACTCCGCCGAGGCGGTCGGCAAGGAACTCGCCCAGCTTGAGTTGGCGGTCTCCTCCTTTGAGAAGCTGCGTGGAAAGCTGAACGGCGAACTGGATGGCTCGACCTTCCTCGACCTGCTGCGCCGCTACGAAGGGCTGGTCGAGAGATTCGTCAGCCTCGGTTCTTTCGTCTCGCTGTGGTTCTCGTCCGACACCCTGTCGCAGAGTGCCCTAACCCAGCAAAATCGGGTCCAACAGGAACTTGCCGCCGCCAACAATCGCATTCTCTTCTTCGATCTGTGGTGGAAGGGTCTGGACGAAGAGGAGGCCGCACGGTTGATGCCGAGTCACCAAGAGGAGCCCGACCTGGCCCACTTCCTGCGAGAGCTGCGGCGCCTGCGTCCTTACAGTCTGGATGAGCCTCGCGAGCAGCTCGTCAACCTCAAGGACGCCAATGGCATGGAGGCGCTGCTGACCCTCTATTCCATGCTCACCAATCGGCTCGAATTCCATTTGGAGCTCAACGGCAAGGTCGAGACATTCACCCGAGACGCCCTCATCGGCCATGCCTATTCAAACCAGCCCGAGATCCGCAAGGCGACCTACCAGGAACTCTACAGGGTCTACCGGGGAGAATCCGCGCCGCTAGCGCAAATCTACGCCAGCCGGGTGCGCGACTGGCATAGCGAAAATGTTCAGATTCGTGGTTTCGCTTCGCCGATCGCGGTGCGCAACGTCGCCAATGACATCCCGGACGCCGCGGTCGAGGCCTTGCTCGCGGTCTGTCGTGAGAACGCCCCCCTGTTCCAGCGCTACTTCAAGCTCAAGGCCAAGTGCTTTGGCAGCGAGCGCTTGCGCCGCTACGACCTCTACGCGCCGCTGGCCAACTCGGAAAGGAAGATCCCATACGCGGAAGGGGTCCAGCGGGTGCTCGATACCTTCGGCCACTTCCATCCCAAGTTTGCTCAGTTGGCCAGGCGCGTTTTCGACGACAACCATATCGACAGCGAGATTCGCAAGGGCAAGCGGGGCGGCGCTTTCTGCGCCAGCGTCCTGCCACAACACACACCGTGGGTGCTGGTCAACTACACCGGCCGGTTGCGCGACGTGCAAACGGTCGCACACGAACTCGGCCATGCGATTCACAGCATGCTGGCCGCAGAGCACTCGGTCCTCACCCAGCGTTCGTCCCTACCGTTGGCCGAGACCGCCTCGGTCTTCGCTGAGATTCTGATGACCGATCGGCTCTTGGCCGAAGAGAAGGACCCGCAGGCCAAGGCCGAATTGCTAGCTTCTTCGATCGACGATGTCTACGCCACGGTGGTACGCCAAGCCTATTTCGTCCTCTTCGAGATCGAAGCCCACCAGGCAATTCTGGCGGGAAAGTCGCCGGATGACTTGAACGATATCTACCAACGGCTACTCGCCGAGCAATTCGGCGATAGCGTCGAATTGTCCGACGAGTTCAACAGCGAATGGCTGAGCATCCCGCACATTTACCACACCCCTTTTTACTGCTACGCCTACTGTTTCGGGCAGCTTCTGGTGCTTTCGCTGTACCGGCGCTACCAGCAAGAAGGAGACTCCTTCAAGCCGGGCTACCTCAAACTGCTCGCCGCTGGCGGCGCCGCCAGACCGCACGAGATACTGATCGAAGTCGGAGTGGATGTGACCGACCCCAACTTCTGGCGCGGTGGGTTCGAAGTCATCCGCGGCATGATCGACGAGTTCGAAGAGACCCTCCATGAATCCAATCTCGTGGGAAGGACGGTGAGTTCGTGAAGGGCAGCAAGTGGGCGCGTCTCCAGCACGCCTGTCTGTGGATAGCGGCACTGGCCGGAGCGCTCGGAGTGGCCACGGCGGCCGGCTTCCGGGTGGGCGCCGTCCCCGACCCGCGATGGAGCTGGCTGCTCCACGCCCTCCTGTTGCTCCTCGGAACCGCTGGCGGAATTGCCGCCATGATGCGCGGTATCGAGGCCGACCGGGAACGCTTCCAGGTTCTGCAAGAGCAACTGCTGACCCCCGGCGAGCGCGACTACGCCCACAAGCGCGCCGAACGCCAGCGCCGCGGAGCCGGCACCATTTTCCTGCTAGCCCCGGTCACTGTCGGCTACTGGCTCGCCAGCCACCTGAGCAGCGGCGAACCCAACTTCCTCTCAGACAGCCTCGTCGTCACCCCGCTGCTCGGCTTCATCGTAGGTATCTTTGTCGGGCGGTGGATCGAAGACCGCGGCGGTCGACCCGAGTTTTAGGGGCGAGGTCGTGTCTCCCGCGGTCCGTGTCTCCCGCGGTCTCACCCGTTTCGAAACGGGAGCTGGAACCATGGTCGCTGCCCGCTGAGGGGTCGAGTCGGTCTCTCCCACGCAGTGGCCGGGCGGCTGCGGGGCAGGATGGTTGCACTACGCGTCGGCCCATTCCGGGCGGTCGCGCAACTCGTCGCTTCGCTCCTTAGACAATCACGCCCGCTTTCCTCCATGGGCCGATCCGTGCACTCCA
>QIHU01000571.1 GCA_003231035.1 Acidobacteriota bacterium | reverse complement strand
ATGATCGAGTGCTGCCTGGACGGCAAGCTGCTGTGGGTCGGCTCTACCGCCAATGCCTATCTGGGCACCGTAATCCTGCTGCTGCGGCGCATCGGCGTGCAGGCGGAGCCCAAGACTCCGTGGCACGATCAAGGGCTCCCCGAGGCCTACAGCGACATCGTGGAAACCACCGACCAATCGGAGTCGGTCCACGGTTGTCACTTCCTCAGGGAACTGATGGGTGATCGAGATTTCCTCTACGAGCCGGAATCCGGCCGCGTTCGTCTCGCCACCCACGACGCCCGTATCGGCCTCACTGGCGGCGTACTGCCCGAACTGCACCGCTACATCCAAAAGGGGGCCGAGGTTCTGGCCGGCAAGCTCCTCTCTGGCGAAACCACTTTCACCCTCGATGGCCCGACCTTCCGCCTCTCAGGCGTCAAAGTGGCGGCGGTCAAGACCGCCCACTGGACCGAAGCGCTCGACATCCGCCTGGCCCAAGTGGAAGGGATCTACGATCGGCTAGACGCCAAGTTTAAGGTGCTAGTGGCGAGCTAAGGCGGCCGCGGAGGGCTAGGCCACGAAGCTCGGGCTCAGATCCTGCGTGCCTCCCTCCTCTCCCGTCCGTCCGCTAGCGATGCACCGGGACATCTCCGCGACCGTGACCGCCCAACTCAAGATAGATCGTGGTGGCTTGGCCCTGAGCCTCGCCGCGCAAGCACTATGGGGCCTCTCGCCGCTCTTCTGGAAACTCATGACCGCCATTCCAGCGGTCGAGATCCTGGCCCACCGGGCTATCTGGGCGTCGTTGATCCTGGCCGCGTTCCTGACCTTGCGGGCCAGCTGGGGCGACGTGCGAAGCGCGGTGAGCGATCTGCGCACCCTGGCCACTCTCGGAGTGACCACGACGTTGATCGGCCTCAGCTGGTCGGTCTACATCTGGGCTGTACTGCACGACCAAGTGCTCCAGGCCAGTCTGGGTTACTACCTCAATCCCTTGGTGACCGTCCTTCTCGGCGTGGTCTTCCTGCGCGAGAAGCTGAGTAGGTTCCAAGTCGGTTCCATGGCACTCGCGGCTATCGGAGTGTCCCTCATGATCTGGCGGCAAGGGGAACTCCCCTGGATCTCCCTGGTGCTGGCGGCTTCCTTCAGCCTGTACAGCCTGTTGCGCAAGACAGTGCAAGCGGAAGCCGAGGTGGGCCTCTTCGTTGAAACCTCGCTCCTGTCACCGCTCGCCCTGCTCTACCTGCTGTACCTCGCCCGCCAGGGCCAAGGAGCCTTCGGCGCGCAAGACCTCGGCGTAGACCTCCTCCTGATCGCTTCGGGCCTGGTGACCGCCCTACCCCTGTTCCTCTTCACCCGCGGCGCGCGGCGCCTGCCGCTAACCACGGTCGGTATTCTTGAGTACTTGGGATCCACGATCCAGCTCCTCCTGGCGATCTTCGTTTTCGCCGAGCCCTTCACCTGGGGCCACCTCGCCGCCTTCGCCTTCATCTGGGCCGCCCTTGGGCTGTTTACTTGGGATCTGCGGCGGGGCAGGAAGGTGGGGCTGGACGGCTAGTGGGTAGGTGGCTCCATGGACCTGGTAAGTTTGGTAAGAGTCTTACTGGTAGGATTCTTACTGGAGGTTCACATGCGGATTACGTCCAAAGGGCAAGTCACCATTCCGATCGAGATTCGTCAACAGCTGGGCTTGTTCCCGCACACGGAAGTCCGATTCGTGGTGGACGGCGACGGGGTTCGTATCGTCTGCGACGAAGACCATGAACAGAAGCGAGGTCGTCGGATTGTCGATCACTTGCGCGGGAGAGGGAGCGTCCAGATGACCACGGACGAGATCATGGCGTTGACTCGTGGGGAAACGTGAACGGCGTTCTCGTCGATAGCAATGTCATCTTGGACATCTTGACCCAAGATCCGGACTGGTACTCCGTATCGGCCCGGATGCTCGAGGCTGCTGCTGAACGTCGAGTACCGGTGATCAACCCGCTGATCTACGCTGAAGTTTCGGTTCGCTTCGAATCCATCGAGGCCCTCGAAGAAGCTCTACCGCCCGCCCTTTTCAAACGCGAGCCGCTCCCCTGGGAAGCCAGTTTCCTGGCCGGCAAGTGCTTCGTTCAGTACCGTCGCCGAGGTGGTGCTCGATCGTCTCCACTGCCGGACTTCTATATTGGTGCTCACGCTGCCGTACGGGGCCACTCGTTGTTGACCCGGGACGTCGCTCGCTATCGAACTTACTTCCCGACTCTGGATGTGATCGGTCCGTGAGCACAGCTCCAGTTGTCGTCGTACGACATCTGCGCCAACCGACGCGAGAGACGCACCGCGCATGCCTCTTGAAGCAACCAGTCCGAGAGCCAGATGCGGGAGACAGCCAAGTCCGGTTCGACGAGAGGCGGCGGGAAACGGAGCCAAGGTCAGGATACTGAGGCACTGGCAACCGAAAGGGCGAATAACAGATAGGCCCGAACTACAACCACCGCGCCCGCCGTCGACTCTACCTTGGTCACCGGTCGTCGTTGGCAGGGCGAGTACGTTCGAGAGAATCTCGGTGGGGGCCAGGGTAGGCCATAGGCGGTGACGAAGGCTTCAGAGGAGGCCGAATCCGCTCAGCTGCGTCCACGAGCGCCCGCCGCGGACACTTTCATCGAGCGATTCTGACGCTGGGTGAGTGGCCAGGACCAGGTTCGCTGGCCCTCCGAAGGCCCTCTTCATCGAAAAGGGTGAGGGTGTACTCGGGGTCGCTGCGCTGATAGTCTGTTTCTTGTTCCATTGCACTGCCGCTGAATGAAGGAGGGATGCCTTGAACCGATGCGCTCGCTGGATCTTGTCTGCCTGTGTTCTCTTCCTAATCTCCCAGGTTCCCGCGCTTGGAGAGGTCCAGATCAATCTTTTTCCCGCCGGCTACCGACCTCCGAACTTCCAGCCCGGAAACGTCCCGGCTTCGAAGGGAGTTGCCATTTCGTCCATCTCTATCCTTCCCCTTTTCCGAGTGGATACGACTGGATTCTCGGATACCACCTTGTGGGCTGTTCGCAATGAGGGGCAGACC
>QIHU01000515.1 GCA_003231035.1 Acidobacteriota bacterium | reverse complement strand
AGCTGCTCGACTACCAGGTTCAGGTCGAGAGCGACGCCAACGAGCGCTACGGGTCCTTTTCGGTGGGCACCCAGGATGACCTGGTGATGGCGCTTGGGCTGGCCGTTCAGACGGACATGCCACATCCTGGCGTGATGTCCGGCGCGCTGCCGATGCCACCGGGCTGGTAGGCTTGCAGTAGCAGGGGAAAGTCGCTGCTGCGTAGAATCGGGGTTCTAGGGAGACTTGGCCCTTGCTGGCGACAACCCCGAGCCTAGCCGTGAAGTCTGCCAGAGCGAGCGAGGTCGCACATGAACAGGCAGAATCACTTACTCGGTGGTGGGCTCTGAACGACTGATTCTGTCAATCAGAGAGAAATATCTCGAGGAGACCCCCGTGGGCAATCTCTTGTACATCGACAACTCGAACGTGTGGATCGAGGGTAAGCGTGCTTCAGCAGTCAGTGTGGGCCTAGCCCCAGATATATGGACTGCGATTCGTGAGAACACTCTGGACAATAACTGGAAGCTAGACTTTGGTCGGCTATTCGAGTTTGCTGGAGGAGAGAAGAGAGATGTAAAGCGCGCTGCACTATTCGGATCGCGCCCTCCCGCAAACGACTCTCTCTGGGCCGCAGCCGAGCGCAGTGGTTTTGAGGTAGTCGTCCACGATCGAAATGCTGCCAACAAAGAGAAGAAGATCGATACCGATATCGTGGCCTCCATGGTTGAGGACTCCTACGAGCGCCTGACTCTTGGAGAGGACGAGGTCACACTGGTTGCGGGAGACTCGGACTACGTGCCCGCTCTTGAGAAGCTCAGGAGGCGGAAGATCCCAGTTCATGTGGTCTTTTGGGGTCACGCATCTCGAGAACTGAAAGAGGCTGCCACCAAGTTCGTGAGCCTCGATCCGTTTCTCGGTCACCTCTCACTCTGAGCGACTGCTCAGCTGCTTCACCGGGCGGCGCTCTATCGAGCGAATAGCCTCTGCGACCCAGAAACCACATACTCCATCGCAGCGATCTGAACTAGAGAACTTCTGACGGCCTGACAGCGGCCAGAATCAGCCGGCCAGAGGGCCTGGAAGGGCCGTGGAAGGCCCTCAATGGTTGAGCCCGCAGGCTGGGCTTGGGTCAGAGGTGATTGAGGGTGGAGAGAACGGCTGGAGTGCGGGGAGGGAGTCAACTCAGGCAGGGGATCGCAAGACTCTGCACCGCCCGCCGTTTCGCCCCCTCGCCTCGGCGATCATAGCGGGCAGTCGTAGCCACGTCGGCATGTCCTGCCAGCCGCTGAACGGTCAGCACATCCTCGCCGGCATCCAGCAAGGTGGTGACAAAGGTGCGCCGCAGGTCGTGCGGCGAGAAGGGCTCGATTCCCGCCTCTTCCTGCCGGCGCCGGAGGATATAGGCGACCGATTCGCCCCGCAGCGGTGAGACTCGCACTTCGCCGGCCTGGCTGATGGGACAGAAGAGCGGCCCGTCCTCGCTGCCTCGGTGTCCCAGCCAATCGTTGATCAGCCGGCAGCCGCTTTCGGTCAAGTAGACGGTGCGCTGCTTGCGGCGCTTGCCGTTGACGACGATGGAGCAATCGGCCGGATTGAAGTCGTTGACGGTGAGCCGGGTCAGCTCGGTGCGCCGGAGGCCGCAGCCGTAGAAGATGGCAAGGATTGCCGAATCGCGGGCGTCCTTGGCGGTCCGGTCGTCGGTACAGACTTGGAATAGTCGCCGGATCTCATTAGCCGTCAGCGCTCGCCCGCTGAGCAGCGTTGAGGAGCGGACGTTCTCGACATCGGCGGCTCGGTGGTAGGCGTCGGCGTCGAAGAGGCCGAGGCGCCAGGCTTGTTTGAGCACCCCGCGCAGGGCGGAGAGCATCTTGTTGACCGTCGATGGCTTGTAGCGCTTCATCAGCGTGAGGCGTACCGCCATGCTGTCGCCGTAGGTGACCTCGTGCCAGGGCAAGGTGTCGGCGTTCTCGTGTGGGTCGAGGATCGCGGCGATGGCTTCAAGGCTCTGGCGCATGCCTTGACTGCCGGCGGAGAGGTTGTCCATGTATAGCTGAGCGGGGCCGGGTGTCGTTGCAGCCATCTCAGCCATCCAGGGAATCGAGGAAGGAGGCGAGGGCCTCGTCGAGGGCTTCGTTCAGCCCTTCGAGGCGTTCTTGGGCGATGCGGATCGCGGCGGGGTTGACGCCGTGCTCGGTGCCTTCGCTCCAGCAGTTTCCGCAGGCGGGATTGTCGACGACTTGTTGGACCTGCTCGGCCACGGAATCTCCGAGTCCGGCCCAGCGGTTGGCGAAGCGGATGAGGTCGGCGGGGTCGATGTCGTGCATTTGGGTCTCCTTTTTCCGGCGGTTTGTGGGCTGTGGTTTGCCGGTGGAGGTACTTCTATTCGTGGACGCGTCGGGTGGTCAACCAGTCCACGACGGAAATCTCGAACTTTTTCGCGGCGAGGCTGACGGTGCTCTGGGCGCCCTAGTGGGGACGGTGGCGGCAGGGTGGAATCGGCTGTTTCTAGGGTCTGGAAGGATCCTATGAGTGGCTTTGGTGGGACTGGGTGCCTATTCCGACGAATCCGACCGCTCAATCCGATGGAATCCGGCCACGGGTCGGAGCGCAGCGACGCGGGTGCTTTCCTCAGTTAAAGGTGTCCGCTTTGGCGGTGGTTCGAGGCCTCCTTTCTTCTGCCGCAGTGTAGTTGAGAATCCCTATCCGTCGTCGGGGCTGTGCGTGGCTGTGGGAAACGCGCGGCGCGTTTTCCAAGCGGCTGGGGAAATCGCGTAGCGATTTCCATCAGACGCGGCAGCCTCCACAGCCCATCCGGGCTCCGAATCCCTCAGACCGCAGGCCCGCCGACGGGCTGCGGTTCGGGTCTGGTCGCAATCGCCACTGCGAGCCCCGGAGAGTCTCATGGTTGCCGGGCTCCTTCTGGAGCGGTATCTCCAGTGCCGGGGCTTCGATTCGCCCTCATCGAGTCACCGGTGAGCGCCACCCGATAGGCGCCGTGGACGAGGCGGTCGAGGATGGCGTCGGCCAGCGTCGGGTCACCGAGGACCTCGTACCAGCTCTCCACCGG
>QIHU01000296.1 GCA_003231035.1 Acidobacteriota bacterium | reverse complement strand
GACGACGAGCCCAAGGAAGATCCCTCCGATACTCGCGAGAAGTTCCGCGTCAAGCTCAAAAACGGCGACCTCGACAAACGAGAGGTCGAAGTGGAAGTGGAAGAGTCGAACTCCCCGAGTTTCGAGATGTTCACTCCCCAAGGTGGCGTCGAAGAGGTTGGGGTCAACATCAAAGAGATGATGCCGGGCCTCTTCGGCCGGCGCAAACGTCAGCGGATGAAGGTCCCCGATGCGCGCGAAGTCCTGCGCCAACAAGAGACCGAGAAGCTGGCCGATCGTCAGCAGATCTCCCGCGAAGCGCGGCAACGCGTGGCCGAGGGTGGGATCATTTTTCTCGACGAGATCGACAAGGTGGCGGGTCGCGAAACCGGTGGCCGGGCCGACCCCTCCGGTCAGGGAGTGCAGCGTGATCTCTTGCCTATCGTCGAAGGTACCACCGTCAACACCAAGTACGGGACGGTCAAGACCGACCACATCCTGTTCATCGCCGCGGGCGCCTTTCACGTTTCCAAGCCGTCGGACCTGATCCCTGAGTTGCAAGGCCGTTTCCCGATTCGGGTTGAACTCCACGCCTTGACCCAGGACGATTTCGTTCGCATCTTGACCGAGCCCAAAGCGGCGCTCACCAAGCAGTACTCAGCTCTGCTGGCGACCGAAGGGGTGAGCGTCGACTTTAGCGACGATGCCGTGGCCGAGATCGCTCGCCTAGCGGTCGAGGTCAACTCGCTGAACGAGAACATCGGCGCCCGGCGACTCGCCACCTTGATGGAGCGCCTCTTGGACGAAGTTTCCTTCGAGGCTCCCGAGATGGACGGCGCCAAGATTCACGTGGATGCGGCCTACGTCGACCGCACGCTCGCCGACATCGTCAAGGACCAGGATCTGAGCAAATATGTCCTCTAGGAGAGGACCCGGAAGGCTCCTCCTCACCGTGCTGATCGCGCCGTTGCTGTGGTCGGCTTGTGGCAAGAAGGGAGCTCCGCGGCCGCCGATTCGGCTGATTCCTCAGGCCGCTTCCGACCTCAGCATCGCCCAGAAGGGCGACACTCTGGTCCTCACCAGCTCCTACCCCAACGTCGCCGCCAACGGGTTGGCACTACCAGGTTTGCAGGCGGTGGAGGTCTGGCGGCTCTCCCTGCCGGCTGCCGCGGTGGCCGAGGGCGCACCGCCCTTGCGGCAAGCCGAGTTGACCACCCGCGGCGAGCAACAGCGCGACCTGCGCGACGCCGAGCTGAAATCGGTGGTCGTCGGTGACCGCCTGGTGATTGAGCTACCGTTGCCCCAGCTTCCCCCCGTCGCCGTCGCCGTCACAGCCGGCGACGACGAAGACGACGAGGCCGGGGACGCGCGGACACCCGCCCAGCAAACCACGGCTGCCTACGGGTACGGCCTGCGCTTCGTTTCAACACAGCAAGAGCAGTCCGACTTCTCGAATCTGGCCGTCATCGCACCGCAACTACCGCCCGCCGCGGCGAGCGACCTGGTGCTCGAAGCGCGGGCCGACGGCGTGGCCGTCTCCTGGCAAGGCGAGGGCACCGCTGGCTGTCGCGTCTACCGGCGCCGCGCGGAGCAACCGCTATACGGCCGCCCCCTCGCCACCACCGAGGCGGGTGAGCGCAGCTACTTCGACCGAGGAGCGCGCTACGGCCAGCGCTACGTCTATAGCGTGACCGCCTTGGCCGCGGTCGAACCATCGATCGAGAGCAAGATCGGCGAAGAGCGCGAGATCCAGTACCTCGACCGCTTCGCGCCGCCCCCTCCCGAGGGACTCCTCGCCCTGGCGGAGAGCGACCGCATTCGCTTGAACTGGCGCGGTAGTGCCACCGTCGACCTGGCGGGGTACTTTGTCTACCGGCGAATCGGTGGCGGCTCCTTCGAGCGCACAAGCGCCGAAGTCATCACCAGCGCCACCTACACGGACACCACTCCCGGTAGCGGCGAGCGCAGCTACAAGGTCACCGCGGTGGACCAAGAAGGCAACGAGAGCGCCGCCAGCGAGACCGCCAGCGCTCGACTCGCCGATCCATAGCAGCCGAGACGTGGCGATGCCCTCCTTGCTTGGCGATGGCGCTCAGCCTTACGTTCGCCTTTCGGGCGGCGGCAATGATTTCCTCGCCTTGGTGGAGCCCGCGCGGCGACCCAGCCCCGAACAGATCGCCCACTGGTGCACCCGCGGCCTCTCGCTGGGCGCCGATGGCCTCTTCGTACTGCGTCGTGACACTGCGGGCGATGCGGGCGATGCGGGCAACGGGGGTGCGCGAGTGATCATGGAGTACTCCAACGCGGACGGCCAAGCCGCCGACCTGTGCTTGAACGGCACCCGCTGCGCCGCCCGATTGGCCTTCGAGTTGGGCTGGAACGAGGGTGCCGACAGCCTCGAGATTCACACCGGCGCCGGGCCACTGAGGGCCCAGCAACGCGACCACCAGCGGATCGCCGTCGATCTACCGGCGCTTGGGGAAACACCGCGTTTGCTCAGCGTCGACCTCGACGGCGAGGTGTGGCAGGGATTCACCGCCACCGTCGGAGTGCCCCATTTCGTGCTCACCTGGAAAGAGTCTTTGGCTACCGCGCCGCTCGACACCATCGCCCCCCGCCTACGCCACCACCCGCTCTTCGCGCCCCACGGCACCAACGTCAACTTCGTGCGTTGGGTAGCGATGGATCAGCTGCAACTACGCACCTACGAGCGCGGGGTCGAGGCCGAGACCCTCGCCTGCGGGACCGGTTGCCTGGCCGCCGTCGCTATCGGACTCCTCACCGGCCGCGCCCAACTGCCGACCCGGGTGTTGACCCAAGGCGGCTTTGCGTTCGAGATCGATGGCCGCCAGGGCGAGCGCCTTCCCACCGCTTGGACACTCACCGGCGATGCTCGCATCGTCGCCTCCGGAGCTCTGGGCTCAGAGGCCAGCGGCCTGCCCGAGCAGGCCCAGTGGAACAACCCCGTGGAAGGCTCCGCCGTCTGCTAACCTTCCCGCCCTATGAGCGAGCGAGCCCAACTCCAGACCTTTCCGCCCGTCGATGAACAGATGGCGTTGCTCGCGCGCGGCGTCGTCGA
>QIHU01000484.1 GCA_003231035.1 Acidobacteriota bacterium | reverse complement strand
GTCTCGCGGGGTCTCTACTACACCGACTTGCGGGTTGACCCGACGGATGCCGACCGGGTCTACGCGGTGTCGTCCCGGCTCTTCGTCTCGCCCGACGGCGGCAAGAGCTGGGAGCGGATCTCCCGTTCGACCCATGTCGACTATCACTCGCTGTGGATCGATCCCGAAAACCCGCGCCGCATGTGGCAGGGCCAAGACGGCGGGGTGGCCGTCAGTTACGACCGCGGAGAGAGCTGGGAGCCGATCCGCAACCTGCCGATCGGCCAGTTCTACCAAGTCTTCTACGACCACCGGGAGCCGTTCTACTTCCTCGGCGGCGGCTTGCAGGACAACGGCACCTGGTATGGCCCCAGCCGGACCCGCGAGCCGGCCGGAATCCTCCAGGACGATTGGCGGATGATGAGCTTCGGCGACGCCTATTTCGTGGTGCCGCATCCGACCCAGGTCGACCTCTTCCTCTCCGAGTGGCAGGCCGGCGGCCTGATGCGCACCGACATGACCACCCGGCAGCAGGTCAACGTCTCGCCGCAGCCGCGGCGCAACGACGGCGGCCCGGCGGGCGACCTCAAGTATCGCTTCAACTGGAATGCTCCGATCATCGCCTCGCCGCACGATCCGAGCACCGTGTACTTCGCCGGCAACGTCGTCTTCAAGACCACCGACTTTGGCGACCACTGGGAAGTGATCTCGCCCGATCTCACCACCGACGATAAGGCGAAGCAGGGGCCGGCCGGCGGCCCGGCGTGGTACGAGAACACCACCGCCGAGTACCACTGCACCATCCTCAGTTTCGCCGAGTCGCCCGTCGAGGCAGGCCTCCTGTGGGTGGGCACGGACGACGGCAATGTGCAGGTTAGCCGCGACGGCGGCGAGAACTGGAGCAACGTTACTCCCAACTTGCGTGGCCTGCCTGAATTCTCGCCCGTCTCCCACATCGAGCCTTCGGCCACCGCCGCCGGCACGGCCTACGCCACCTTCGATCGTCACCTGCTCGACGATCTGCGCCCTCTCATTTACCGCACCACCAACTACGGCGAGAGCTGGCGGCGGCTCTCGACCGAAGGCATTCCCGAGACCGCCTGGGCCTGGGTCCTGCGCGAGGATCCGAAGAACCACGACCTGCTATGGCTAGGCACCGAACTCGGTCTCTACGCCTCCTACGACCGGGGCCAGAGCTGGTCGCGCCACCACCTCGGTAACCTGCCCACCGTGGCGGTGCACGACGTACTGATCCACGACCGGGACAACGACCTGATTCTGGGCACCCATGGGCGAGCGATCTGGGTCTTCGACGACGCCACGCCCCTTCAGC
This sequence comes from Acidobacteriota bacterium, assembly GCA_003231035.1. Taxonomy (GTDB): domain Bacteria; phylum Acidobacteriota; class Thermoanaerobaculia; order Multivoradales; family SZUA-115; genus SZUA-115. Next base: position 1,747 of record QIHU01000484.1, on the reverse strand, counting down.
AGTGGTCCGAGGAGATCGCCGCCGAGCCCATCCATCTCTTCCCGGTGCGCCCGGCGCTGCGCTTCCCAACCCGGTTCACCCGCTACGGCATGGGCGACAAGCGCCACCGCGCGCCCAATCCGCCGTCGGGCGCGATCCTCACCTACCACCTCAAGGAAGAGATCGAGAAGCCCAAGCCGGGGCCGAAGGTCGCCAAGGAGGCCGCCAAGGAGGCCGAAAGCGACGAAGCCACCATCCTAGCGATCACCATCCACGATAACTCGGGTGAACTGATCCGCACTCTCGACAGCGACAAACTCCCCGCCAAGGCCGGGCTCAACCGGGTGGCCTGGGATCTCACCATGGATCCTCCAGAGGCTCGCCGGCCGCCGGATCCGGCCTCTGTGGAATTTGGCGGCGGCCCGCGCGGCCCTCGGGTTCTTCCCGGTCGCTACACAGCTCGTTTGAGCTTGAACGGAGAGACTCAGGAGGTGGCGATCGAGGTCAAGGCGGATCCGACCGTCGCCACCACCGGAGCGGCGCTCGAAGCGCAGTTTGCAGCAGCGCTACGCCTGCGAGAAATGCAGAGCGCCTTGAATCGAGGACTCAAGGGGCTTGACCATTTGAAAATCCAGCTTGAACAACGTCGCGAGACCGTGGAGAAGCTGGAGATTGAACTCTCGAAGGAGGCGGAGGCGAGCTGGAAGAAATTTGACGACTCCGCCAAGGAGCTGGCGACCAGCCTGTCGAGAAGCCAAGACATCCCCTTCTGGAGCGAGGGGCCACGGCTCAGCGAGCGACTCAGGACTCTCTTCGGCAACCTCGACGACCAATTTGGCGCCCCCACGCAGGCGCAACGGGATTTTCTAGAGGAGCTAGCGGTTGAACTCGACGAGGCTCTCAGCCGCATCAATCACCACTTTGAGACGGAAGTCTCCGCGCTCAACGCGGCACTCGAAGCGGCAGGCGTGCCCGCGGTGGCGGTGCCGGGGCCGGCGGTGCTCGGCGGTGAGCACGGCTCTCTCTAGGTGTTCTCTCTCTAGGTGCCACACGACTTGCAAGTCGTTTAGAGTCAATGACTTGCCGGGGTCGTCCTAACGAAATCGCCGTCTCAGCCGGCGGTACAGCCTAAGGCGTGCCGCCTGGACTTTTCGCCATTGTTTGGGCCAGCGTTGCATCAGCCGGCCGAGGAGATTGAAGATGAGTTCGCTGATCAGCGACAGGAGGGCGGCGCCGGCCAGAATGGAGGCGATGCCTTGGATGCCTGGGAGGACCAACCCGGCGATACCGATGAGGATCAGCGTCCAACCCGCGACGAAGATGGCGATACGCGGCAGGAGCGGCAGGGAGCGCAACCGCTGGCGTTTGCGCGGCGGCGAGGGGGGCTCGGTGGCCTCGTTCTCTTTAGGTTGATCAGCGGGCTTCATATCGGTCGTTTTCTATCACAGGGACTGGTGGGGGATGGCTGTTGACAGGGCGGAGGGTGGCGGCCCAGAATATTTCATCTTAGGGCGGAATTGCCGCTCCCCAAAGTCCTTGCCCAAAGCGAGCTCAAGACCATGCAACATCTGCCCGAACGCGATCAGTTTCTCCGCTTCTTGAAGGGGCGAGGAATGCGAGTCACCCGGGAGCGGATGGTCTTGTTCGAGGAGATCTACGATCAACACCAGCATATCGATGCCGATTGCTTGCTGGAGTCGATGCAGCGCAACGGGCTGAAGATCTCGCGGGCCACCGTCTATCGCAACCTTGAGCTACTGGTCGAGTG
>QIHU01000292.1 GCA_003231035.1 Acidobacteriota bacterium | reverse complement strand
GCCTGGAAATTGTGGGTCTCCACTGTGGCCTTCTTCGCCGTGCTCTTCTTGGCCGTGCTCTTCTTGGCTGGGCTCTTCTTAGCTGGGCTCTCGTTAGCTGGGCTCTTCTTCTCAGCGCTCTTCTTGGAACTCGCCTTCGGACTCTTTGCGGGACTCTTTTTCTTTGCCTCGGCCACCACGGACTCCTTGATCAATAAGAACCAACGCCAACGCCTACTCTTGCGCGCGTCGGTGAATCTGAGAGGTTGTACAGGTTGAACACGCCGCCGCCTTGCCCGTGGTCACACGGGTGGCGGCAGCCAGACATTCTAGCAAGATCGACGGTGTCAGGGTCCAGGCTCCGACTCCGCCCGATTCGAAGCCGTCGCTGAAGATCTCAGCGGCAATACCCTCGGGGTGGGCGCGAACTCGGATGTCATCGAGGTGCCAACCGTCCGCCACGGTGCCGCCGTCGGTGAGCAGGCGGAAACGCACCCGCGCGTCGGCAACGCCATCGAGTAGGGCCAAGTCCACTTCGACCTCCAGCCATTCGCTGTCGAAGCCGGTACGGGCAAAGCCGTCGACTCGTTGCCAGCCACCTCCATTTGCCGACACCTCGACCCAACCGATGTCGAAGCCGGACTCCAGGTCATACAGGTGATGGAAGGAGAGGCGAGTCCCTTCGAGACCACTGAGGTCCATCGACGGCGAGGTCAGCGAGCGGTCGCGATTGGAGAGGTAGTTGCCTCCGGGGCTGTCGGTCCACGAGCGGGTTCCGTTCAGGGCCGCCTCCAGGGTGATCGCCCAGGGCGCTTGCGCCGTCCATCCACCGACCCCCGACTCGGCATCTTCGAACAAGACCTCCGTGTACGGCGGCAACTGAAAGTTGATTCCACCTACCCCACCGGCGGCCACCACCACCCCCATCTGGCGGGTGGGCGCATGCGCCGGCCCCTCGGCGACCACTTCATAGGTACCGGTCGGGACCAGGAGTGAGTAGGCGCCGGTGACCGGGTCGCTGGTGGTCTCGGATCGGCCAGCCCGGATGGTGACTTCGACCGGTGCGGCGGTGATCGCATCCACCGCGATCCCGGCGATGGTCGAAGTGGCGGAAGCTGCAATGTCCAGGAAGAGTGCACTCACCGCCCCCCAGTTGCCGGCGGCGTCTTGACCTCGTACGTAGACGGTATGGCGTCCCGCGGCGAGGCCAGTGGTATCGATCATCGCGTTGACCGTCTCGACCTTGGTATTGAAGAGGCCATCGTCGGCGAAGAGGGCCGGCGGCGACGCCAGCCCGTCCCAGGGCGGTAGATCGACCGAGTACTGCGCCGCGATGATGTTCTGGGTCGGCTCGACACCGTTGTCGTTCTGGAAACGGGTGTCGTCGAGCGTGGCCCGCAACTGCACCGCGTCGCCGGCCAGGAAGGTGGTGGCGGGAATTCCCACTTGCGTAACATCGGGGCCTGACGGGGTGATGTAAGAGGTGCGCACGATTTTCGCCGCCCAGGTCATCGCCGCGATGTGGTCGTCGACCATCAGGTGTTCAAAGACGTCGCACTGTTGGAAGAACTCGGTCCCCAGCTCGATGGTGTAGGCGGGGATTCCCAGTTCACCGTAGGCATAGTCTTTGCTTGATCCGTCGACGACACCAAAGCTCCCGGTTTGCGACGGATAGTCGACAAACCAGCCGTACTTGCGCCCCAGGGTTTGAATGCCGCTGTCGTCGGGCGGCGGGGTGGTGGTGCTGAAGCCCCAAGTCGACAAGAGAACCTGAGAAAAGCTATGGACATCAAACAGCAAACCGGTGGTATTGGGATCGGCCGGCGTGGCCAAGCCAGGTCCGCGCTGGTCGGGAAAGATAGCCAGCAGATAGTTCTGAATCGCTTGGTTCTCCGGTTCCACGGCCGGTGCCGTGCCGCGATAGGCCTGGCTACACGGGTTGGTGCTCGACCCCCCGCAACAGCCCCACTGGAAGTCGTACCCCCGGTTCAGATCGGTACCCATATTGTTAGCGGTGGCGCAGCCGTTGGGGCGCAGGTTTTTGCGCCACAGGAGGCCGGTTTCCGCCTTCTTGCGGCCGTCGGGGTTGGCGACCAGGAGGATATGAACCTCGTGAAAGTCGAGCAACCAGGTGGCGTCCGGGTCGGTTCCGTAGTTGGCCAGCAGGTGCTCGGCGAAGCGAGTCACCAACTCGGCGGTGGTGTACTCGCGCGCGTGCACCGAACCCAGAATCAGGATCTTCGGCTTGCCGCCGCCGATTGCGGAGTTGGTCAGCCGCAGAACCTTCAGGTCGTAGCCGTCGTTGACGTTCTGCGTCTTGAGGTACGAGTCGCCAACGTCGGTGTAGGTGGCCAGGGTCGGGTAGGTCGCGACCAACCCCGTCGCGCTCGCCATCGTCTCTTCCACCGTCCGGTAGCAGGCAAAGCCGGGGATGCCGAAGTTCTGCCCCTCCGTGAGTTGGGCCGGATTGCGCACCTGGTCGGTCCAGCGTCGATCGATCTCCAGATAGAAGCCGGCCCGCCGCATGCGCCGTTCGCCAGCCGCGTCGACTTTCACCACCACGGAGCCGTCCTTGAGCACCGCCCAAACATCGGCCCACTGGCGCAGCTCTTCGAGCATCGGCGAGTCCCACAAGTAACCGCGGACCACTCGATCCGAGGTCGTCGGAGCCTCCCGCGCATCCAAGGTCGAAGGCGGAACGATCGCGATGGCCAACACCGCGGCAACCGCCAGGAACTTCCAGAGACCCTTCACGGATCTATTCGCAATAACCATGGAACGCAGCATGACAATTTCCCCACTGGCAACTAGAACCAACACCGTTCCCCAAGCATGGCAAGTCAGCGCACACTGGCCGCCGGCACCCGCTTCAGCCCTCTTGATCCTCGCAATGATAGCTTGAATCGACGTGGTCACCTTCATTTCACTCTTTCTCGGCCTGATTCTCGGCGAACACCCCATCGAACTCGCCGCCGGGGAAACCGTCGCCACCATCGAACTGCGGCTCGATGACGAGAAGATCGCGACCTTGCGCGGCGCGCCATGGCAGGTGGATTATGACTTCGGTAACCGGCTTCAACCCCATGAGCTTGTGGCGATAGCGCGCGACCACCAGGGCGACGAGGTGGCGCGCACGCAACAGTGGATCAACATGCCTCGCCCACCGGCGGAGGCCGGGGTTGTCCTGGAGTTCGATCCGGCGACCGGTCGACGGCGGGCGCGGCTCAGCTGGGAGAGTTTGATCGGCGAAGAGCCGATTCGCTTCACCGCCTCGCTCGACGGTCAACCCCTGGTCGCCACCGACCCGCGAGCGATCCCCCTGCCGAGTTTCGACGCCAAGCAGTTTCACTTTTTCCGGGCCGAGCTGCACTTCTCGGAGCAGGTGAGTTCGACGGTCGAGGCGACCTTCG
>QIHU01000620.1 GCA_003231035.1 Acidobacteriota bacterium | reverse complement strand
CAATGGCTGGCGAGCCGGGGGACGCTCAGGTCTTGATTCCATGACCGGTATCCGAGCTTGGGTGCGGGGCTGCGCTTAGTAGCGGCGGCCAAGCTATACGGATTGGGGCGCCTTTCTGCCGGCGCGGCAGCGACACTCGCCGGCATTCCTCGTACTCTCTTTCTGAGCAAGCTTGCCGACTACGGCGTTGCGACCTTCCACCTGACCAAGGAGGAACTGCGCCGGAACTTTCAGCGTGCCTGAGGTTATCTCCGATACCTTGCGAACGGTCGTTCTCGAACTTGCAGAGGAGGCTTGAACGGGTCCAGGCCGTAGTAGGCGGGGATATTCGTGAGTCCTCCGTATCCCTGGACCTCGTAGCCGTACTGAAGTAGGCCGACCAGAGAGAGAAGTTGGTGGCTTTCCAGGAACTCGTAGAAGGCCTGATCGCCGAGTGCCTCCTGAAGCTCAGTGGAGGTTCTACCGGCATCGGCCTCTGCTCTCCCAAGATCTATTCCCGTAGGAGAAGCATGGCAGCACCATTTTTTGAGCCGGAAGCGTCTCGTAATCGATTGAAAAGAGGGCACTTCCGGCGTCCAGACAAGTTCCAGATAGATCCGACATCCCGCCTAGAGGACGGCCGGCCGTAGTCCGCGGTTTGATGGTGCCGTCAGCCAGGGAGCGTCCTTGGCCTACTGAGAACCGTTGCGGTGCCATCGTCGCGCAAGACACAAGGAGTGAGCCATGACCGTGCAGCTAAAGGGCAATGAAGAGTCTCCGCGAGACAACGCGGCGGCTTTCGCTGGCCTCCTCGCTCCGTTGCTCGCCACACCGCGTTATCAAGAAGAGCTCGCCGACAAGCGAATTCGGCCGCCGACGGGCAGCCTCCAGCACAACATGGTGGGACAGAGCGCGGCGATGGAGCATCTGCTGGGAATCATCGCTCGCGTCGCGGCCACCGACTCCACAGCCCTCATCGGTGGTGAGAGTGGCACCGGCAAAGAGCTGGCGGCGCGGGCCATCCACCGTTCGAGCGCTCGCGCACAGCGCCCCTTCGTGGCGATCAACTGCGCGGCCCTTTCGGAGACGCTGTTCGTGAGCGAACTCTTCGGTCACGAGCGTGGAGCCTTTACCAGCGCCGACCGGCGCAAGATCGGCAAGGTGGAGATCGCCGACCGCGGAACCCTGTTCCTCGATGAGGTTGGCGAGTTGCCGCTCGTTCTTCAAGCCATGCTCTTGCGATTCTTGGAGGAGCGAAAGTTTGAACGGGTGGGTGGAACACGGCCGATCTCGGTGGATGTGCGCCTCGTAGCCGCGACCAACCGGGATCTTGCGATGGCGGTGCGCAAGGGCGACTTCCGCGAGGACCTCCACCATCGCCTCAACGTGATCGCGATCCAACTGCCGCCCCTGCGCGAGCGGGCTGGCGACATCCCACTGCTGGCCTCGCACTTTGCCGCACGGCATTGCGCTCGGCTCCAGCGCCCCGTCATCGGGTTCACCCGTCAAGCCCGCACGCTGATGAAGCGCTACCCCTGGCCGGGCAACGTTCGCGAACTGGCCAACGCCGTCGAGCGGGCCGTGGTGCTGGGTGACGGCCAGCTAATTCGAGCGGAAGACCTGCCGGAGAGCCTACTTGAGACGGGCGACAGGGTAAGAGTCGGGCGCTATCACGACGTCTTGCGAGAGACAAAGAAGAGGGTGATCCTGGGAGCCATGCGAGAGGCGAACGGCCGCTACACCGAGGCGGCGCGGATACTAGGGCTCAACTCGAACTACTTGCACCGCTTGGTCGGTACTCTTGAACTCAAGATCGATCTTGAGAAGTGTAGCCTCTAGCTCACTAGCAGCCCGTGGTGAACCTCTCGCCCAGCATCGCGGTAGCGCTCCTTGTGTACAGTTGTAGTCTTCCCAGGGAGGTCGGCTGTTCACCGCGGGACTGCTCTAAGTGCCCTGCCATGCGGTCAACACCTTCTCGATTTCGCCCAGAACTTCGTCACGAGCGTCCTGGCGGTCGTAGCTCTCGGCCAGCCGCTCATCGTAGCGGCTCTTGTAGCTCTTGCAGCCTGGAAGCTGTTCGGGTAGACACTACGCGCCGTTGGACCTGATGGAGCCTACGAGGGCTGCTTCAGAGGTAGCCAAGCCGGTGATGCGGCTGGCCGCCCCGCAGGGTGTTTCATGCTTGTCTGTCAGAGTTCCGGCGAGAGCCGGCTAGACAAAACCGTTCATTGCCAGTTGGTGGGAGCACCCTGTCCGGGGATCGTAGAACTGCCTCAAGCTCATGGTCACCACGATGTCGGGTAGCTTTGCGAGACTCAATAGGTCCACTCCTCATGCGCCAGAGGTGCCCGATTGAGTTCGTCTCGGTGGAGTCGCCACGTGGGCATCAGTGCGTCCATCAAGGCGCGGAAGCGATCGGTATGGTGCCGCTCCAGCAAGTGGACCATCTCGTGAACCAGGATGAACTCCAAGCACGAAGAGGGCTTCTTGGCCAGCTCCAGGTTCAACCAGAGGCGCCGGTCCGCCGCGTTGCAGCTGCCCCAGCGCGTCTTCATCTTCTTGATGCGCACTTGGGCGGCGGTCGCGCCCACTTTGGGTTCCCACTTGGCCAGGAGGGCCGGCAATCGATCCCTGAGCCGCATCCGGTACCACTTTTGGAGCACGCCGTCGCGCCGGTCTCGATCGGAGTCTGGGCGCACGCGCAGTTCTAGAGTTCTGTTGTTGACTAGGCGAACTTGCGGTGGTCCTGGGCGTTCGACCACGTCGAGCAGGTAGCGACGACCCTCGACGTAGTGGCTCTCGCCGGTCACCATCTCCCGTTGCGACTGCCGCTCCTGCCGCTCGAACTCCGCTTGCCGCCGGCGGATCCAGCCGAGGCGTGAGATGACCGCCAGTCTGACGGCTTCGTCATCGATGAGAAGTGGCGCGGCGACTCGCACCCGGCCGGCCGGCGGGTAGACGCCCACGTGGAGATTCTTGATCTCCTTCCGCTCACCTCGATTTGGTGAGGATCAATAGTCACGCTGAGCCTTCACAATCTCGAACACCGCATCCACCAGCCGGTCGTTGTCACCCAGCTGCGCCTTGATCGCGTTGCGGATCTCGCGTTGCTTGAAGCGATTGCCTCGCCAGTCGGCCTTCTTGACCTGGCGGACGGCCTCATCCACCGCGCACGCCGTCTCCTCTTGCAGGGTTGGAATTGCATGTCCGCCGTACGATGCAGGTGGTTCGCAAACCATGGAACCTTCCATGCCCTCAAGGTTGTCGTAGAGCGCACGCAGCGTGGCGGTGTTGATTTTCGGTGGGTAGGTAGTCTGCCTCCCCGGCTGGCTGACCCGCCGCGTCAGTTCGACGATCTTGGCGAGGTACGCCTTGTAGTCCAGCGCCTCGGCCCTACGTTGGGCAATCAGAGTGTCTAGCAGCTCTGACATCTTCTCGTAGTACTTCGGGTTGACCGGGTGTTCGTCGATGATCAGGCGGCGCACGTTGTTCTCGATCGTCTCGGCCATCGCTTCGGCGGGGTTCTCGCGTAGCCCTTCGGGCAGCTCTTGGACCGCCTGTTCGCCCCGTTCCACGATCAGTTCCACCAGGGTCATATCGTCGAAAGTTGATAGCTTCTCGCTCTCTTCGGCGCGGATGTAAGTGTCGAGCAGGTGGCGCATGGCCGGCTCGTACATTTTCATGTCCACGTAGTCGCCACTGGCAAGCTTGACCTCTTTGCGGACCTTCTCATAGTGGTCCACCTCTGCCCGGATCGCCTGAGCCTCTTCCTCGGAGTACCCAGCTTCGGTGATCTCATTGGCCAAGTTGGCGTAGGCTCGTAGGTAGGAGGCGACTAGCTTGTACAAAGCGACACGCTTGGGCTCGTTGTCCTTGATCTGTGTGGCGTTGCCGCTCTCAACCGCGCAAAAATAGTGCAGGTAGTCTGCTGTGTCGCGCGGTGGCTCGACCGGCTCGCACAACGCCTTGATCGCCTCGCGCTTCTCTTCCAGTCGCTCGCGTCCAGCGTGCAACCGGTCCTTTAGCAGCCCGGCAACGTCGGCTTTGTCATAGCCCTCGAAGGCCTCGCCGCCGTGATCGACTGCTCTAGCGAGCGGAACAAATCCTTGTAATCGACGATGTAACCGTACTCTTTGTCTTCGCCGTCTAGCCGGTTGACTCGGCAAATCGCCTGGAAAAGGCCGTGATCGCGCATTGTTTTGTCAATGTAGAGGTAGGTGGCCGGAGGGGCATCGAAGCCGGTGAGCAGCTTGTCGACCACGATCAACAGCTTCATCTGGCCGGGTTCTTGAACAAAGCGTTTCCTGACCTCTGTCTCGAACCGTTCGACTTTGTACATCGCGCTATCTTCCGGCTCGCTGAAGTGGGTCGCCAACATTCGCCGGTAGATGTCGTATTGGCGTAGCTTTTCGGTCAATCCCTCGCCGCTTTCTTCCCCTTTGATGTCGGCGGGCGAGGGCTCATAGGAGGTGATGATGGCGCACTTGCCGGCGAGATCGCTCCCTTGGAACATCTCGAAGAAGCAACAGGCGGAATAGATACTGCTTGAGACCAGCAAAGCGTTGCCGTGGCCGCTCTCGAGCCGGTCGCGGGTTTCCATGTCGATCAAGATGTCGTTGACGATGGCCGACAATCGGTCGCGGGCGGAGAGAACCTTCTGCATCGTCCCCCAGCGTTGTTTGAGCCGTGCTTTGGCGAAGTCGGTGAGTCGCTTGGTCTTGAGCTCAAACCACTGATCCACCTTGGCTTGCGAAGTGATCCGCTGGTCGATGTCGCGGGTCTCGTAGCGCAAGTCCAATACCACGCCATCGCGGACGGCTTCGTCATATTTGTAGGTGTGGATGTAGGGACCGAAGGTCTCGATGCTGCGGCGCTTGTCGCGCTTGAGTAATGGGGTGCCGGTGAAGCCGATCAGCATCGCGTCCGGCAGCAGTGTCTTCATCGCCTCGTGCAACTTGCCGGACTGGCTGCGGTGGCACTCGTCCACGAAGACAAACAACTCGCCCTTGGCGCGGAAGTCGTGGGGTATATCTTGCTGGATGCTCTGGAGGAAGGAGTCGATATCCCCTTCTTCCGAGCCGCCGAACTTGTGGATCAGCGAGCAGATCAACCACTCCTCGCTGGCGTTCAAGACGCTCACCAAGTCGGCTCCGCTCCGGGGGCGGTAGATCTCTTCACTGACCCCTTTGAAGACCTTCTCGATCTGGTCGTCCAACTCGGTGCGGTCGGTGAGGATCAGGACCCGGCTATCCGCGACGTGTTCACGAATCCACTTCGCCAGCCAGACCATGATGAGGCTCTTGCCGCTGCCTTGGGTGTGCCAGAGGATGCCCCCCTCTTGCCGCTCGACTCGCGCCTGCGCGGCCCGCACGCCGAAGTATTGGTTGTGGCGGCAGATCTTCTTGGTGCCGGCGTCGAAGACGATGAAATCATGCACGAGTTCGAGCAGCCGCCGCTTGCCGCACAGTTGGCCCAGCTCGCGCAGGAGCGGGTTGTCGCCGGCTTGCTCGTGCGCTTCCGCTTCCTTCCAGCGGAGCCAATACTTCTCCTTGGTCTCGATCACGCCGTAGCGCAGCCCTTCGGTCTCGCTGCCGGCCATCACCAGCTGCACAGTAGCGAAGAAAGGGCGGATGAACTCTTTCTTCTGGCTGTCTAGGTTCTGGTGAATGCCCTTGGCAATCGTAACGGTGGAGCGTTTCAGCTCCAGCACGCCCAAGGCGATTCCGTTGAGGTAGAGCACCAGGTCCGGTCGCTTGGTGTTTTGACCATGGACGGTCACTTCCTCGGCGATAGCGAAGTCGTTGTTCTCGACCTTCTTCCAATCGACCAGCCAGACGGTGACGCTCTGTTCGCCCACCTCGGGTTTGACCTTGACCCCGTAGCGCAGCAGACCGTACACCTCGTGGTTGGCGTCATAGAGATTCTTGCTGCCGCTGAGTGCGGTGGCCTTGCTCA
>QIHU01000596.1 GCA_003231035.1 Acidobacteriota bacterium | reverse complement strand
GGGCGCGAGGCGCGTAGGGCTTCGTAGGTCGGGTCGGTCGCGGCAAGAGCGCTCTGCGCGGCAGCGAAGGCCAAGAGGGCGAGCGCCGCACGCAGGAGAACGAAAAGGCCACCGCGTTGCGGGTGGCGGCGGAGCGAACTATCTAGGGAAGTATCGGACATGGGGTCCTCCAAGAAGGTGAGCAGCTATTTCCTGAAGCTTATAACGCCGAGAGGGGCAAGAGGTTGCGCGTTGCCGAACATCCGCACCCCGGTAAGATCCGACCCATGGCCAAGCCGACCCAGATTGTCCCCCCCACACCCAACGAAACCCCCGCCACTAGCGCGGCCGCGAGCAACATCTACGAGAAGGTTATGGAGGCCGCCCACCTCGCGGCGAGCACCGCACCACCTCCACGACCACCCCGAGCCTCCGGCGCCATCGTCTTATGGCGCGCCCTGGAGGCCACTGAGAAGACCTCGCTGGAGCCGAGCGGTTCAGGGTGCGAGGTCTTCTGGATTCGCCGGTCACGGAAGCTGGCCTTCATGGGTGGCTGGTACGCTTTCCCCGGTGGAGCGATCTCGCGCAACGACACCACGGTCGAGGTGATCGGCCAACCACGGGGCATCGAGGCCACCCACAACTCGGCACCGCAGATGCCCGCGACCTTGATCGAGGGGCTCGGCGAGCTGCCGCCGGATCTGGCTCCCGGTCTGCTCGCTGGGACCTTGCGGGAGTTGCTAGAGGAAACGGGAATCCTGCCCCTCGCCCAGCTGGCCGCGGTGGGGTCACAAGGAGGCGACGCCGCGCAACTGGCGGCGCGGCTAGCGGAGGGGCAACGCCGGCTGCTCAACAGAGAGTCAACGCTGAACGACATCGTCGGTGAACTCAATCTAACCCTGGACGCATCGCAGCTCCTGTTTGGCGGCCGCTGGTTGACCCCACCGCTCGGCCCACGGCGCTTCGACAACCGCTTCTTCCTCCTCCACTGGCCCCGCGAGCGCCCCGTGCAACCGCTGGCCGCCCCGCAGGAGGCCGAGTTGGGCGAGTGGATCCGACCCGAGACCGCGATCGAGCGCTGGCGACATGGGGAGGCGATCGCCGCGCCACCGATCCTCCACATCTTGCGCGTGCTGAGCGAGGAGGGGCCCCCTGAGGTGGACGAAGCCTTCGCGATCAAGCACGACGTCAACCCACGGTTGGTGGCCCGTCTCACCCAGCCGGACGAGGCCAACCTAGGACCCTACCGCCGCATCGAATTCCGCCCTGGAGTGATCACCATCCCCTTGCCAACCGCGACGTTGCCACCCGCGAGCCACACCAACGCCTACCTACTGGGGTTGGGCGACCGGGTTCTCGTCGATCCCGGCTGCGGCGACGAGCACCAGGTTGACCGCTTAGTCGCCGCCCTCGCAGCCTCCGCCGCCCAGGGTCATCCGGTGAGGGAGATCTGGCTCACTCACCACCATCCCGACCACGTCGGTGGCCTGCTGCCACTATGTCGCCGGAACCGGTTACCAGTGCGGGCCCACGCCGCCACCGTCGAACGGCTGCGCGGTCTCTCAACGGCGAGTGAGATTCAGTGGGCCGCGCCCTTGGTGGACGGCGAGCGGGTCGAATTGGGCGGCGATCCACCCTCGACTATCCAAGTCTTCCACACCCCCGGCCACGCGACGGGCCATCTATGCTTCCGGCTCGACGAGTCGAATTCTCTCCTCGCGGGCGATATGGTTTCCTCGATCAGCACCATCGTCGTCGATCCGCCCGAGGGCAACATGGACGACTACCTCGCCTCCCTCTCCCGCCTAGCGCGGCTGGGTGCGACCACCCTCTTCCCCGGCCATGGCCCGCCGATTCTCGATGGAGAGGCCAAACTCGAAGAGTTTATTGAGCACCGATTGTGGCGCGAGGATCGGATCCTCGAGGCGTGGAAGGAAGGGTTGCACCACCCGGAGGCGATTCGTCCACGGGTCTACGACGAGGTCCCCGAACCGGCCTGGCCGTTGGCCGAACGCCAGATTCAGGCGCATCTAGACCGGCTCGAACGGGCTGGCAAGCTCGACTGACGCTGACTCGCGAACTGCGCCCGGTGGACCCCAACCCTCCACCGGGCCAGGTTCGCTCCTTCAGACCGCGCGGCGCATCGTTTCCGACCTCTCCAGTTCGAGAGCCCGCGCCTCAATGAAATCGACCAGGTCCACAAAGGGATCGAAACCGAGAATGGTCTTCGCCTCGGCGACAAAGTTGGAAAGCGCGTTGATGTCGTAGTAGCGGCGGGTGCCATCCCGGTCGTCGACGAGGTACTCCACCCCACCGACCTCGATCCCGGTCGCCCGCATCAGCCGCTCCACCTCGGCGATCACCTCCGCCCCGGGCTCTTCGCGCTCGATGCGAAGCTCGCGGTTACCGGTCGGCTCTTCGCGACGGCCCTGCTGACAAATATCCGCCGGGCAAAGATTGAAATCCTCGCCCTCCGGGTAGATCCGAATTGCATAGAGAAAACGGCCGCCCACCACCTCGGCGCGTACTATGTAACCATCGCGCGCGGGAACGAACTCCTGGACCAAGCCAGTACCGTCTAGCCCTAAGTCCAGGTCACCAGACGCGGCGGCCGCGCGTAGCTTCTCCAGCGAGTCGAATCGGCGGATGCCCGCGCCACTGCCTCCCACGTTGGGTTTGACCAGCAACGGAAAGCGCAGCCCGTCAGCCGCCAAGGGCGCATCTTGCGGCCGATGGAGGACCCGCGACGCCGGAAACGGCAAGCCGAGGCGGGCGAGTAGGGCCAGTTGACGGGCCTTGGAGATCTCGGTGCGGTAGGCCTCGGTGCCGTTGATCACCGCAACCCCCTGGCTCTCCAGATATCCCAGGTAGTCGAGGGTGAAGAGAACCGCGCTACCCAACCCGCGCAGATGGGCCGAGGGGCTCATGCGGTTGAAGAAGAGGCCGCAATCGGGAGGCGGTGCCCCGATGTCGTAACACTGTGTCCTGGCATCGATCCGGTTCATACAGATCCCGCGACGCTCCATCTCGGCGAAGAGCGGCGCGAACCACTCCGGGTGCTCGTAGAAGATGGCGACCGGTCGATGCTGGGACAGTGACATGAG
>QIHU01000233.1 GCA_003231035.1 Acidobacteriota bacterium | reverse complement strand
CATTGGTCGTCGCGGCGGAGAAAATCCAGAACCGTGGATTGGGGAATGCGCAACCGTCGAGCGCCTTGACCATCACCTCCCAGTTGTCCTCGTTGAAGAACCAAAAGATGCCGGTATCGGCGCTCTGTCCGACCAAGGTGCCTCTTCCCATGGTGTCGTCTGGGGTGCGCCAGTCGATGGAGACGATGAAGCGATCGGCGAGGCAGACGGCCTGGGGGACCAACAAGATAGTGCCGCAGTCGGCACCGATCACCGGTAGGGTAAGGAAGCCGGGCGCACCGACTATATTACCGTCATGCGGCCCTACCCCGGCTCCACCACCAGCGTCCAGCCCCCAAACGCCGACCAAGCCGGTTTGCTGTGACGTAATGCGTTTGTTGATCCAAGCGCGTAACTGATCTCTGGTGCGGGCGACGTTCCACACCCGGAACTCGTCCACCGCGCCCGGGGGGATGCTCCAGCTAACATCGTGTCCGATCCGCATCTCCGCGTTGGAGGTGGTCAGCGGCGCTGCTTCGTTCCAGGACCCGACCTGTTCGCCGTTGACGTAGTGGCGACGCTTAGCGCCATCGAAGGTGATTGCGATGTGAGTCCACTCATCGGCCGGAACGTCTCCGATGGTGCGCTGCGAGCTGGAGCCGCGCATGTAGCTGCGAATCTCCTGGTTACAAACACCCAGCCACCAAGCCTCTGTCCAGTCCTTGCCGCCGATGCTCACGCAGCTGCCGGTGTCGACATTGACCCAGGCTTCGACGGTCAGAGCTCCGGTCGGGTTGAGAGCGGCCGAGTGTGGCACTCGAACGTAGTCGGTGGCGCTGGGTAGCATGTAGCCGCGGAAGGGTTGTGCCGAAGCGGTGGAGGACGCTAGGAGAAGCAGTGCGCTAGCGAGCCATACGACGTGGAGTGCTCGTGAGTACCGTAGGGGTGTGAACATCTGGGGGCCTCCGTGATCTTTGAATAGCGGATAAAGAGGGAGCAGCTACCGGGCTACTAGCCGGTGATTATAGTCGCCTCTGTATGTACTGTCGCTGAGGACTACGGAGTTGTTACCTCTAGCCTCGGACGGAATCGATAGATCCCTTCGGCTTGGGCCAACACTGTGTTTATCGAAGAGCGGCGAGCGCCGCCAGCCGAGCCGCTTCGAACTCGTCACCCGGAGCCCAGGTGGGCATTGCGTCGGCCTCGGCCACGGCGAGGCCACAGTAAAAGCCGAGCCGCGCGTCGTCCACCATGCCCTCCCAGTTCCAGTCGTCGGTGACCTCGTCGCTGGGCTGGTGGTAGTGGGTCTCGGTCCAGTGGTCCATCTGCTCCTTGCCCCACCCTTGGGGCCGGTCGACGAAGTCGGTGCCGGCGTCGAAGTAGAGGGCGGGAACGCCGATTTTGGCCAAGCTGAACTGATCCGAACGGTAGTAGAACCCCTTGTCGGGGAACTGATCCGGCTTGACGATACGGCCCTGGGCTTCGGCGAAGCGCTCGGCGACGGCGTCGAGGCTGGATTTGCCGTGGCCCACCAAGGTCACGTCCCGGGTCTTACCCCAGATGTTGGCGCCATCGAAGTTCAGGTTGGCGGCGATCTTGCCGGGAGCTACGGTGGGGTGAGCTGCCCAGTACTTGGAGCCCAGCAACCCCTGCTCCTCAGCGGCGACGAAGAGGAAGAGGATCGAGCGTCGCGGCGGTTGTGGCAACTCTCGGAAAGCCCCCGCGATGGCCAAAAGGTGGCCAACGCCGCCGGCGTTGTCGAGGGCGCCGTTGTAGATGCTGTCGCCCTCGGCGTTGGCCTCGCCGATGCCGTAGTGATCGTGGTGGGCGGTGTAGACGACAACTTCGTCGGCCAAGTCACCGCCGGGCAGCAGCCCCATGACGTTGGCGGTGTCCACGCGATTTAGCTGGTTGTCGAGCTGCAAGGAGGTGGTGGTACCCAACGGGACCGGGGAGAAGTCTCGCTTCTTTGCCGCCTCCATGAGGGAATCCAGATCGTGGCCGGAAGCGGCGACCAACTGTCCGGCGGCCTCCTCGCTGAGCCAGCCGCCCACCTGTAGGCGTGGCTCGTCCTCGGCGGGCAACTCGAACTGCTCGCCGGTCCACGAGGAGCGCACCACCTGCCAGGGGTAGCCGGCCGATGGGGTGGTGTGGATGATGATCGCACCGGCCGCGCCTTGGCGCGCGGCGCTCTCAAACTTGTAGGTCCAACGGCCGTAGTAGAGGCGCGTCGTGCCGGCGAAGAGGGCCGGATCCCAGTCGGGATCGTTGTTCAACATCAGGAGGACCTTGCCGGTGAGGTCGGCGCCCTTGAAGTCGTCCCAGTCGTACTCGGTCGCCTCGATGCCGTAGCCGACGAAGACCACCTCGGCATCGCTGAGGGTCGCGGTCGCTTCCTGGACTCCTGAAAAAGCGATGAACTGGTCAAGGTTGGTGAACTCCACGGGGCCGTCTTTGGCGGTGAAACGCCAGGTGGCGGGCACCTGGGCGGTCACCCCCACCACCCCTACCGGCTGTTGCCAGCCGCCGTTGGGGCCAGCTGGCTCGAGCCCTAGGTCGGTCATCGCCGACACCAGATAATCGCGGGCCATCTCGTCACCGCGAGTCGCCGGGCCGCGTCCTTCGAAGCGGTCGGAAGAAAACTCGCGGATTGGGATCTCGAGCGAGGCCTGGGTGATCGTCGTGGCGGCCGCCTCAGCGCCGGGTGGCAGACCGTCGGAGTCGGTCGTGGGAACAGGTGTGGGTGAACAGGCCACCAGGACCACCGTGGAAACGGTGGCCAAACTACAGAACAAACGTGTCATTCGATTCCTCCCTACGTCGCCCGAAAGGGCGAGAGTGTGCTTCCCATATAGCCAGCAAGTTATCAGACAGGGCCTTGCGGCCTCCATTGCGTCGCGCTAAGGTCGTTACCGATGGTGGTAGCAAGCGCATGAGAGTCAAAACGACCGCTCGACACTGCTTGTACCTGAACTGGGCCCTACCGATGGCGTGGATGCCGCCGGTACCCGCTCCGTTGCGCTACCAGGTGCACGAGCTGTCCGGGGAACGCTACGCCTTCTTGTCCGCGCTCCTCTTTCGTCACCAAGGGTTGGGGCTCGCCG
>QIHU01000160.1 GCA_003231035.1 Acidobacteriota bacterium | reverse complement strand
AGGGTCAGGATACTGAGGCACTCGCAACCGAAAGGACGAGTAACAGATAGGCCCGACCTACAGCCACCGCGCCCGCCGTCGACTCTACCCGTCTCTACGGCACCGTTTCTCCGGCCTCTGGTCGCGTCGGTTGACCCAGGAACACCGCGTGGTCTACGAGGTTACGGCGGAGGCGGTGAGTTTTCTGCAAGGCCGGTATCACTATTGAGGCCGTGGGTCTTCTTAGCCGCAAGATCCGCTTTCGCGGCTCGCCGAAGCGGCTGCATGTTGCACGCGGTTTTTCGAGCTAGATCTGAGCCCGCGGTGGAGGCGCCGATGCCGGCTGTTTTCCCTTGACGTTGAGGCGGTCGCGCCTCTAGTATGCGCGTATGCGCTTGACGTGCCTCCAAGTATCTTGTTCCAGGAGCCACCCCCGATGAGTCGGGGGCGGGCCGCGGCGCGGCGAATGGCCTTGCGAGGACTCCTCGCTGGAGGGGTCATTGGCAGCCAGGAGGAGCTAGTCTCTCTGTTGGCGGCGCAAGGCTTTCGGGTGACGCAGACCACCGTTTCGCGCGACCTGGCGGCGCTCGGCGCGATCAAGGTGACGACGGCGCGGGGCGAGGTGTATCGTTTGGCGGCCGCTGGCGAGGGGGTTGGGGGGGCGCTGGCTGCCTTGGCTCGCTCCTTGGAGGGGTTCGCGGTGTCGATCGACGCGGTGCTCAACCAGGTGGTGGTCCGCACGGTACCCGGCGGCGCGAGCCCGGTGGCGGCGGCGCTCGACGCGGCGGTGTTTGACGCGGGAGAGATCGAGGGCGTGCTGGGCACCCTGGCGGGTGACGACACGGTCTTGCTGATTTGCCGATCGGCCAGCGAGTCGTCGCTGGACAGCGGCCCGGGAGTGGCTCGAAAACTGAAGAAATTACTGCGGCCGGAAGGCTGATCGGGAGATGGCGGAATGGGAACTGGGAAGAGAAAGGTCGTACTGGCCTATTCGGGAGGGCTGGACACCTCGGTGATCCTGCGCTGGATTCGCGAGACGTATGAGGCCGATGTGATCGCTTACACCGGCGATGTGGGCCAGGGGGCCGAAGCCGCCGCGGCGCGGCAAGCGGCGCTCGATACGGGAGCGGTCGAGGCGATCGTGGAGGATCTACGCGAGGAGTTTGTGCGTGACTGCATCTTCCCGGCGCTGCGCGCCAACGCGGTCTACGAGACCTATTATTTGATGGGTACGGCGTTGGCCCGGCCGGTGCTGGCGCGCGGGATGATGCGGGTGGCCGAGCAGTTTGGGGCCGACACCATCGCTCATGGCGCCACCGGCAAGGGCAACGATCAGATTCGTTTCGAGCTGGCCGCTTACGGAATCCGCTCCGACATCAAGATTATCGCGCCGTGGCGCGAGTGGGAGATGAAAGGGCGCGCCGACCTCCTAGCCTACGCCGAGAAGCACGGCATCCCAATGCCGGCGGCGCCTAAACCGGAGTACTCGATGGACGCCAACTTGATGCACATCTCCTACGAGGGAGGGATGTTGGAGGACCCGTGGGCCAGCCCGCCGTCGGACATGTTCCGCATGACGGTCAATCCCGAAGATGCGCCGGACGAACCGGAGTTCGTCACCCTCGGCTTCGACGCTGGCAATCCGGTGTCGGTCAATGGCGAGGAGCTGGAGCCGGTGGCGCTGATGGAGCGGGTGAACGAAATCGGCGGACGCCATGGGGTGGGCCGGGTGGATATCGTTGAGAACCGCTTCCTCGGCATGAAGAGTCGCGGGGTCTACGAGACGCCGGGGTTTACCCTCTTGCTTCATGCCCATCGCGCCGTCGAATCGATCACCCTCGATCGGGAAGTCCACCACCTGCGCGACGAGCTGATTCCGCGTTATGCCGAGATGGTCTACAACGGTCTCTGGTTCAGCCCCGAGCGCGAGGCGTTGCAGTCCTTCATGGACACGGTGCAGCAGCGGGTCAACGGCGAGGCGCGGCTCAAGCTGTACAAGGGGCAAGCGACGGTCGAGGGGCGGCGCTCGGCCACCCACACCCTCTACGACGAGAAGATCGCCACCTTTGAGGCGGATGACGTGTACGATCAGTCGGACGCCACCGGTTTCATTCGCTTGCGCGCCTTGCGCCTGCGTACCCTGGGTGCCAAGCGAATCTCGGAGGGCGAATGAGTCGTCTGCGCGGTCGCTTTTCGGCCCCAACCAGTGAGGAGTTCGAGCGTTTCTCGTCTTCGCTTGAAGTCGATCTGGAGATGGCGGGCGAGGACATCGAGGGCTCGATCGCCCACGCCACGATGTTGGGCGAGGTGGGGGTGCTGACCGCCGAGGAGGCCGCGCAACTGGTTGCGGGCTTGTCGGCGGTGGCGACCGATCTCGCGTCGGGAGCTTGGAAGCCCGAGGAGCGGGAAGAGGACATCCACATGGCGGTAGAAGCGCGGTTGACCGCCAAGCTCGGTGAGCTGGGTGGCAAGTTGCACACCGCCCGTTCGCGCAACGATCAGGTGGCGGTCGATTTGCGGTTGTGGCTCAAACGGCAGTTGGCCGAGGTCGATCTCGCCCTCGAAGGATTGATTGAGGCGTTGCTCGGTCGCATCGAGCGGGATGGTCGGGTCTTGATGGCCGGTTATACCCACTTGCAGCGCGGTCAACCGATCTGGTTTGGCCATCACCTCTTGGCCCACACTTGGCCGTTGGTGCGCGACCGGCAGCGTTTCGCCGACGCTCTCGGGCGGCTTGATTCTTGCCCGCTGGGCGCCTGCGCGATGGCGGGTACGTCGCATCCGATCGATCGTGAGCGCACCGCCGAGTTACTGGGGTTTGCCGCCGTCACTGAGAATGCGATGGATTCGGTGGCGGCTCGCGATCATGTGCAGGAGGTGGCGGCGGCGTGCGCTATTTGTATGACTCACCTTTCGCGGATGGCGGAGGAGTTGGTGGTGTGGTCGTCGTCGGAGGTGGCCTTCGTGCGTCTGGGCGAGACCTACGCCACGGGTTCGAGCATCATGCCGCAGAAGAGGAATCCGGATGCGGCCGAGCTGGTGCGCGGGAAGGCGGGGCGGGTTTACGGTGACTTGCAGGCCTTGTTGACGATGGTCAAGGCGCAGCCTC
>QIHU01000295.1 GCA_003231035.1 Acidobacteriota bacterium | reverse complement strand
CATCTAGAACTGCAAGCGGGCGCTCTGGTGGTGGCCAATTCCAGTGCAACCAGGCCTTACAGCGCCTCGGGCCAGCCTGGGCGACAAGCGATGCGAAGGGCGTTGGATCGGGCGCTGATCGAGATCGGCTACCGCGCAAATCGCAATCGCCTACTGCGCCTCCTGGTGCGCCTCTTGGATCGCTTCGCCCAAGATCTAGCCGCCGGCACGGCCGACGATCCCGACGAAGTGGACGGGCCGATGTTCAAAGAGGGCAACCAGCTGCGCCTCAATCGCGAAGACAGCCTTTTTCGCCAACGGCTGATCCGCGACATGGGCTCCGTCTTCGTCTTCACTCTGGTGCGCCTCCCCGGCCAGGGAGGCAACCTCGGTGCCTCCGACCCCGCAACAACTCGTGGCGCCGGATGCACGAGTCCTCACCGTCGCCATCCACCTCGATCTAGGGCCGGATAGCCGGGTGGCGGTAGGAGTCGCTGAGAAGATCCTGCCGGAGTTGATTCCGCTGCTGGCCAGGGTCGAACCTACCCCTAATGCAGATTCAAAGTGACGTCGCCTCGTCTTTTACTCCGGCACATACACCACCAACTTCTCCCCCGGCCGGATCACGCTCCGCCTCCCTAGACCGTTGGTAGTCAGAATCGAGCGGGTGGAGACGCCGTGGCGGCGGGCGATGCGGGCGATGCTGTCGCCGGAGCGGACGGAGTAGTTCTTGGCTTGTAGCTGGCGGTCGGGGTGGATGATGAGTTCTTGTCCGACCCGTAGACGGTTGGAGGTGAGCTTGTTCCACCGTTTGATGTCGTGGTAGCGCACCGCGAAGAGGTCGGCGACTTCGGTGAGGGTGTTTCCCTTTTGTACCGTGTAGACGAGCCTGGGTGGGCCGGAGGCGCCGGTGATCTTGAGTTTCTGGCCCACGCGCAGGGTGTAGGGGGCGCTCAGGCCGTTGGCGCTGGCCAGTTTGCGGTAGGAGATCCCGTAGCGCGAAGCGATGTCGCTCAGGGTGTCGCCGCTGCGCACTTTGTAGGTGGGGGAGGTGGCGGTTTCCCGTCGGCGTGAGCCTTTCTTGGTGGGGGCGGACCTACTGGCGCCAGTTTGGGCTCGCCGAGGGCTCGGCTCGGGTTCTTTGGCCAGCGCCAGTTGCAAGGACTCTTGAGTTCCGCGTGGCACGTAGAGCGGGAAGTTGCGCCCGGGGGTTCGCCTGGAGGCGAGATCGGTGTTGAGGGTGCGGATCTCTCCGGCGTCCACTCCGGTCAGCCGCCCGATGTGGGCCAGTGAGGTGACCTCGGGGACCACCACCACGTCGTAGCGTTGCAAGGTTTCTTCGGCGGATAGAACGTTGAACCCGAAGCGGGTGGGATCGCGACTGATGATCGCGGCGGCTAGAATTCTGGGCACGTACTCGCGCGTTTCGGTGGCCACGCAGCCGCGAATGGCCCAGAAGCTGCGGCCGCCGAAGGGGTCTTCCAAGTTGCGCAAGCAGCGCAGAATGCGGCCTTCACCGGCGTTGTAGGCCGCCGTGGCGAGGAGGAAGGAGCGTGAGCCGAAGATGCCGATCAAGTCGAGCAGGTACTCGGCCGCCGCTTCGGTCGATTTCTCCACATCCCAGAAGTCGGCCGACGCGCGCAGGCCGTAGCGCCGGCCGGTGGCGGGAATGAACTGCCAGAGGCCGCGGGCGTCGGCGTGGCTCAAGGCGCGTGGCGAGTAACCGCTCTCGACAAGGGGGAGGTAGCCGAGTTCTTCCGGCAGATTGTTCTTGGCGAGGATTCGCTGGATGGTCGGCCAGTACTTGTGCTTGCGTTCGTAGGCCCGCTCGAAGAACTCGCGTCGGCGGCCGCGGTAGAACTCGACGTAGCGTTCGACTTCGCCGACGAAGGTGGCGAGGTACTCATCGCCGGGGTCGCTGGCGCCGAAGCGCACCAGCAAGCGGCGCACTTCGGCCTCGATGAACCCCCGCTCGGCGCTTTCGGGGTTGGCGCTGGCGTCGAGCGCCAGGCGCACCGCCTCGGGATCGTGGCAGCAGCAGGCGAGCACGGCGAGCCCCCGTTGCGCCATGGCGGGCGGTAGATCCACCTCGTGCAGGGCGATGAGGGCGTCGCTGAGCGACTGTCGCGCCGCTTCGTGGTCGCCCCCGTCGTAGAGGAGCAGCCCTTCCTCGGTCCAGTTCAAAGCGTTTTGCAGGCTAGTGCCGGTCGAAAGGGTGCGCGCGGCCAACGTCGTCCCCGCGATGCCACCCGCGAGCTCGTCTGGTGAGTCGCCTTCCATCCAGGGGTCGAGTGCAGCGTCATCGTCGCTTCCTTGCGCGGACGTGGCGCCGGTGTCGCTCTCCTCCGCTTGCGGGGTCTCCATGTCGGTATAGCTACCTTGGCTGGTGGCGCAGCCGGCTAGAAGTGGCCCAAGTAAGACGGCCACCATGGTTTGAGTGAGCTTCATTCGAAAGTCCCTTCCTAGTTTCTGGATTCTATCCCGCGCGGCTCGCGGCTCGCGTTTCGTGAGGTGCGGCCATCCTCGGGCAGTCGCTTTCCAAGGCAACCGTCTTCCTGACGTAAGACCGGACCGGGTGTGCCGGCGTCGCTCAACGGGCACTCGCTTCCGTTGCGCGGTAACACCGAGCAACTCCCAACGCCTAACTCTTTGTTGAAATTCACTAATCGAGTGGCGTTTCTTCCCCCCGGAGTTCCACGCCACGGAAGGAGAAAGGCCATGAAGAAGCCAGTTGTTTTCATACCAGTGCTCTGGGTCCTAGTGCTGTGGAGCGCGAGCGAAGCCCAAGCCTGCAAATTTACCCCGCTCGCCTGGCAGCAATCGGTGGAGCAGTACTTCGCCTCGCCAGCCATCGAGGGGCAACGCAAACACACGACCTGGGTGCGGGATCTCGACCGGACCTTCATCGACGACGAGATCGAGAAGCGGTTCGAGCCGGGCTCGACGGTGAATGTGATCGTCGATCTGAACACCTGCCTCGAAGGGCGCGACATCGCCCGTCTGGTCAAAGGCTACGGCCGCTTGACCTACATCGGAAAGCTGGTGACCTTCATCATGCTCGACGGGGTTGAGTTCGATGCACTACCCAAGCTCGCGGCGCTGCCCGAGGTGGCGATGATCGAGTGGCAACCGCCGCTGATCTACTTCAACGATGTCTCCAGCAGGGCGGCGCAGTCCCGGACCAGTCTCACCTTCAGTCCGAACACCGCCCAGGATGCCGGCTTCACCGGCGCGGGTGTGAACGTGGCGGTGATCGACAGTGGGGTCGACGATTCGCACGAGACCTTCGCCGGCAAATGGGTGGCCGGCTTCGATGCTTCGCGCTTCGAAGACACCAACGGCAACGGTATCGACGATTCCTGCGAGCCGATACCGGTGGGCAATGGCGTCTGTACCGACGCCGATGACGAGCCGGGCACTGGGGTCACCAATCCGGCCGACACCAACGGCCACGGTACCCATGTGGCCGGCATCGCCGTCGGCGGCGGAGCGGCGGGTCGCACCTGTAGCACCCCGGACGATGGCTCGCCGACGAATTGCGCCGGCATGGCTTCGGGCGCCGGTTTGGTCGAGGTCAAGATCGATAATTTTGGCTCGGCGGCCAACGCCGCGGAAGCGATCGACTGGGTGGCCGCCAATGCCACTACCTTCAACATCGTCTCGGCCAACATGAGCTTTGGCTACTGCGTGGACGACGACGGCACCAGCGCCTTGTCGCAGCAGGTCAACTACCTGGCCTCCCTCGGCGTCGTGCCGGTGGTGGCGCACGGCAATGCCATCAACTGCGGCCTGGCTCCCGGCAGCCAGATCGTAATGTCGCCCGGGTCGGCCTCCTTCGCGCTGACCGTCGGCGGCACCGACGATCGCGACACGGTTGGCCGTGGCGACGACCTCAACTACTCACAGTTCCTGCGCGGACCGCGTCTCGACTTCAACGTCGCCACCCCGAATGTGGTGGCGTTGAAACCGGACATCACGGCGCCGGGCGAGAATATTCTCTCGGCGCAGTCGGGTACGGTTTCCAGCTACGTCAGTTTCTCGGGCACTTCGATGGCCAGTCCGCAGGTGGCGGGCGCGGCGGCGGTGATCGTGCAGGCGCGTCCGGGCATTACCCCGGACAGCGTCAAGGATCTCCTCAAGGCCAACGCCGACTCTAGCCTCAACACCGCGCAGTTCCCGGCCGTCGATCCGGTCTGGGACAACGACCTCGGCGCCGGCATGCTCAATCTGTGGGCGGCGGTCAATGCCGCGGCGGCGACCGATCCGGGGTTCCCGACCTGCATCGGTCCGCCGAGTAGCGCGGGCAAGCCGTGTGCCCTCACTCCGCCCTTGCCGTCTTGGAACAACACCGCCGACATCTCCACCGCGGCGGCGCCGCAGGCGGGAGTAGCCAACACGATCACCGCGCAGGTGACCAACAACGGGGCGGTGCCGGCGACCATCGAAGTCAGCTTCGGGGTCTACGTCTTCGGGGCCGGCGCGACCCAGTTCTTCCATGTGGGAACCCAGCCGGTCACCGTGGCGGCGGGAGCCACCGTGGGGGTGAACCAGCCGTGGACTCCGGCCTCCTCCAGCCACCAGTGCTTGCAAGTGAGCATCGCCTATGGCCTGGACACCGACTTCGACAACAACGTCACCCAGCGCAACTTGCAGGTGGCCCCCTCGGTCTGGGAGATCCGCGTGGAGAACCCGTTCATGGTGCCCGCCTTGATGGAAATCCAAGCCAAGTCGCAGCGCGAGGGTTGGAAGTGCCAGGTGGAAGAGGCCCGTTTCGTGATCGATCCGATCAACGATTGCCCCAAGACCGTGCGCGTAACCTACGATGCTCCTCGGGGCACCGAGCCGGGCGAGGAGGCGGACTGCGAAGTGGCGATTTTCGCGACACCGCGCAGACCGGGAGGAGAGCGCGAGTTGATCGGCGGGGTTACCGTGCGTACCTTCGTACCGAAGTCGTGCCGGTTGATCGGTGAGGTGACGGACGAAGAGGGCCGGCCGCTGCCGGGTACCGTGGTGCGTTTCGAAGACGAAAAGGCGCGAACCGACGAACTCGGTGCCTTCACCGTGGAGATCACCCCGTACCGTTTGCAGTCCCTCTTTTTCCGCAACCGCCAATTCGGCGGCCACAAGGTCGAAACCCGGCCGGTCTGCGGCGTGGGCGCGATGGTCTTCGTCCTCAGCGAGGAGGGAGTGCGGGTAATCCACCGCAAGCCCGACCGGGTGAATCCGGGGCCGATGGGCAAGCGTGGCCGCGCCGCCGCGGTGAAGTAGGGCGTTTCGAAGGAGTACCGGTCAAGGCGCCGGCCAGGGTCGGCCTACGGGTCGGCCCTGGCCAGCCTGCGGTATGCTCGCAAGCCATCTGCCGTGCAACGGCAAGAAATGAAGAAGCTATGGATCGCCTTGACACTTGCGGTGGTGATCGCCGGACCGGTCGCCGCGGGCGTGGTCTACGAAATCGAGGTGACCGATCACGAACAATCCCCGCCGAAGTCGGAGTCGATCCAGGCGGCGGTCGAGGGTCGCAATCTCAAGATGAACATCGTTTCCCGCGCCAGAGGTGGCGCGGTCGAGGGCGAGATGATTTTCCGTGGGGATCGGCGCGAGATGGTCATGGTGGACCATGCCAAGAAATCCTACATGGTCATGGACGAAGAGGCACTCGAACAGATCGTTGGGCAGATCAGCGGCGCCATGTCTCAGCTGGAGAAAACGCTCAAGGACCTGCCCTCGGACCAGCGGGCGATGGTCGAGAAGATGATGAA